>CAJAHV010000406.1 GCA_903939555.1 uncultured Alphaproteobacteria bacterium
ACGGTGAACCACCGCCACACGACACAAGCAGCAGAAGCGTCGCCCCGGATAGTAGGATGGAGCGCAAATCTGACGGCTGCCTGACGGTTTTGTTGATCACACTAAGTTACTAGAAAAAAAGGCTAAAATCTTCTACTACGGCACAAAGCTGAAGTCAAGCTTAAGCGGGTGGCGTTCGGCCAGAAGTTCTTTCACGCTGAACACCAACGGCATCCTGCCAACCTTGCCATATTCGTGCGTCATCGACCTGACCATCGCACCCGATTCGGAAGCGCCGGCTTGTCGTCGATCGGATTGGCGCGTGCATTTGCCGGCCTTTTTATGGAATTGTTCGGCCGCTGGCAGGCAAATCCCCCCGCTCCCGGCGCGGAGCCCGGCGCCCAAGTGAGAGAGTCGCCTCTCCCTCCTTCGACAAGCTCAGGATGAGCGGGAGAGGGGCGGCTTATAAATGGGGGTCCGGGGCCTCAGGCCCCGGCCGCCGGAGGCCCCTTCCCCTAGAAATGCCCCACCCTTCGCATTGTCGTAACGAAAAACGCAGTCGACCACCCGAGCAGGATGACGCCGTTGATGCCTTCGATGGCGGCGAGCAGGTGCCAGTTGGCATCGAGCAGTTCGTCGCCGAAGCCGATGGCGGCGTAGGTTTGCGTGGAAAAATAGACGGCGTGGCGCAGGGTGTCGATGGCGCCGAGTTCGAGATAGAGCGCGGCGTAGAGCCAGATTTCGGCGGCGTGGAGGGCGAACAGGCCGAGCACGATCGTCATGGTGAGCGACACGCCGGCGGCGGACAGCGGCTTGATCTTCTTCCGCATTTCTTCGGCGGCTTCATAGCGCGTCAGCTTGGCGAGCAGCACCAGGCCGATGGCGTGGATGAACACCGTGGCCAGCACCATCACCGTAGCGGCGGTGAGTTCGGCGATCATCAATCCGGCCTGTCGGCGGCGTGGTGCGTGCGTGTCATCATCGATCCCTTTGCCCCCGCCGCCGTGGGAATAGGCATTCGCGCGCCGCCTGCCAAGCTCGGCGGCGGGTGGTCAGGGGGGAGGCGCTGTCCTACACGCCGGATTTGTGCCATATGGGTGCAATATTCGCTCTTTGACATTGCCGGCCGGCCTTTGCGTGACCGCCGCCGCCTGGTGCAAATCCTACAGGGCTTGGCCTCGAAAAATGCGGCAACCTCATTTGGCGTGACTTTTGTGACTTTGGGGGCTGCGCCGGTCGTTTCAGGCAGCGCGCATTTTTTCCTGCACCACCAGTTCCTGGGCGATGAGCTCGGACACCTGTTCCATGACCGGCGCGAACGGCGTGTCGCGCTCCAGCCCGAATTCCCGGCGCACTTCGGCGAGTGGCCGGTCGAGCATGTCCTCGAAGCGAATGAACTGCAGGCTTTTCGCCCGCCGCCCGAACGCCCAGCCATCGGTGATCGCATCCATCGCCGGCTTGATCAGCCAAGGATCGACCAGCGCCATATGGCTGACGATCACCCCCAGCGTCATCGCCGCATAGGGATAATCCATCTGCGCCAGTTGGAACGCCTGCAGCGCCAGTTCATGCGGCGGCGCCGTGCTGTAGCCGGTCAGCACATGGTGCAGATCATGCGTCTGAAAACCGCGCAGCACCTTGTATTTGATGACCGCCGGCATCCGGTCGAGCTTGCCGCCGGCGGCGAAATCTGCGGTCAGCTCGGCATAGCCTTCGCCCAGTTTTTCGGCGAGGCCATTGTCGACCATATGGGCCCGATAAGCCGCGCCAAGCGTGCCCGGCGCGCACCGATCGAGCGAGGCAAGCCGAAACGCCGGCGCCATCCAGGCTTCACGAGCCAACGGCCCATGTTCGGGGTGGGTCTCGATCGCTGCGACATATTTGTCGATGGTTGCCTGCGGCGCCTTCTCCCACCATTCGTTGAACAGCAGGTGGACGCCATAACCATAAAAATCATTGGCTGACTTGAGGTATTTCTGCCCGAATTCAGGGTCGATGGTCGGCAACATGGCAGGTTCCTCCAGATCGGCACCATAAAACGCCGCCGGCCGGCCGGGGTCAACCGCCAATCGGGCCCCCTCAGGCCGGGGACCAGCCCAAAGGCGCCAGCACGAAGCCGGCGAAATCAAAGCCGGGCGCCACAACGCAACTCACCAGCGCCCAGCCCTTGCCGGCGCGCGCCGCCTGCCAGTCGCCAGCCGGCACCACCGCCTGTGCGGCAGCGCCGGACAGCACATCGCCGCCCAACGACTGCCAGGTGGCCGCGCCCCCCGCCCCCGGCGCAATGCCCAGCGCCAGCGGCGACCCGGCGTGCCAGCACCAGATTTCATCGGCATCGACGCGGTGCCAATGCGATTGCTGCCCGGCTTCAAGCAGGAAATGAATCGCCGTCACGGCACTGCGCGCACCGGTTGCCGGGGCACGAAAAGTCTCGCGATACCAGCCACCTTCGGGATGCGGCTGCAGACCAAGCGCCGCGATGACCGCGGCCGCAGTGATCATCCTGCCAGTGCAGCCCGGACGGCAGCGACCGCTGCGACTGCCTGAGCACCATCGGGGCCGCCGGCTTGGGCGAAATCGGGCCGACCGCCACCGCCCTGACCGCCGACCGCCGCCGAAGCGAGCCGCACCAGATCGACCGCCGATCGGGTGCCAACCAGATCATCGGTCACCCCGACCGCCACCGAAGCGCGACCATCATTGACCGCGACGAAAACCACCACGCCCGAACCAAGCGACTTCTTGGCGTCATCGATCAGGCCGCGCAGGTTCTTGGCCTCCAACCCTTCCAGCACCTGGCCGAGAAAGCCGATACCGCCGACAGCTTCGGCCACCGCCGCGCCGCCGCCGGTCGCCGGGCCGGCCAACGCCAGCGCCTTCTTGGCCTCGGCAAGCTCACGCTCCAGCCGCTTGCGATCCTCGGTCAACGCTTCCAGCCGCGCAACAACTTCATCGGGACGCGCCTTCAACGTCGCCGCCGCCGCTTTCAGCCGGTTTTCCTGTTCAACGAGGAACAGCCGCGCCGCTTCGCCGGTTAGTGCTTCGATACGGCGCACGCCACTGGCGACCGCGCCTTCCGACGTGATCTTGAACAGCCCGATATCACCGAGCGCGTTGACATGGGTGCCGCCGCACAATTCGGTCGAATAAATCGCGTCCCCTGCGGCGCCCATACTGAGGACGCGAACTTCATCGCCATATTTTTCGCCGAAAAGCGCCATGGCGCCAGCCTCGATCGCCGCTTCGGGAGTCATCAGCCGCGTCGATACCGGGCGGTTGCCGCGGATCTGAGCGTTTACTTCGGCCTCGACAACCGCGGCATCTTCTGGCGTCAACGGCTTGGATTGGCTGAAATCGAAGCGCAATCGTTCGGCAGCGACCAGCGAACCCTTTTGCGTGACATGGCCACCAAGCCGGTTGCGCAGCGCCGCGTGCAGCAGGTGAGTCGCAGAATGGTTGGCGCGCAACCGGTCGCGCTTGTCGGTATCGACATGCAGGCTGACGGTGTCACCGACAGCAATCGTGCCGGCGCTGATGTCGGCGCGGTGAACGTGCAGTTTGCCGAGCGGCTTCGACGTGTCGCTGACAGCGATGACAAGGCCATTATCACCCACGATGGAACCGGCATCACCGGCCTGGCCACCCGATTCACCATAAAAAGGCGTCTGGTTGGTAACGATATCGACCTTTTCACCCGCCGTGGTACTCGCCACCGGCACGCCATCACGAACCAACGCGATCACCTGTCCCTGGGCAGTGACGCCATTGTAACCGGTAAATTCGGTTGCACCGCTGGCTTCGACGATATCAAACCATATGGTGTCGGATGCCTTGGCACCGCTGCCGGTCCAGGCGGCGCGGGCCGCGCGTTTCTGTTCGGCCCTGGCCAGATCGAAACCGGCGCGATCAACGGCGCGGCCCTGCGCGCGCAACGCGTCTTCGGTAAGATCATAGGGGAAGCCGAACGTGTCATAAAGCTTGAAGGCAACATCGCCGGGCAAGGTTGCGCCGGGCGACAAGCGGCCAGTGGCATCGTCAAGCAGGCGCAGACCGTTGACCAGCGTCTGGCGGAAGCGCGTCTCCTCGAGCTTGAGGGTTTCCTCGATAAGCGGCTGAGCACGCGCCAATTCAGGATAAGCGACCCCCATCTCGGCAACCAGCGCCGGCACCAAACGGTGCATCAGCGGTTCCGCGGCACCGAGCAGATGGGCGTGGCGCATGGCGCGGCGCATGATGCGACGTAGCACATAACCGCGGCCCTCGTTCGACGGCAGCACGCCATCGGCTACCAGAAAACCCGAGGCGCGCAGGTGATCGGCGATGATCCGATGCGATGCGGTCGATTCGCGGCTATGTGCCGGGCGGCTGCGTTCCTCGCTGGCACGGATAAGCGCCTTGAACGTGTCGGTATCGTAATTGTCGTGCACACCCTGCAACACGGCGGCGATGCGTTCGAGGCCCATGCCGGTATCGATGCTCGGCCGCGGCAGGTCGAGCCGCGTCGTCGCATCGACCTGTTCATATTGCATGAATACCAGGTTCCAGATCTCGACGAAGCGGTCGCCATCCTCGTCGGGACTGCCCGGCGGGCCTCCGAAGATGTGATCGCCATGATCGTAGAATATTTCGGAGCAAGGCCCGCACGGCCCGGTATCACCCATCGACCAGAAATTGTCATTGGTGGCGATGCGGATGATGCGGCTTTCGGGCAGGCCGGCGATCTTCTTCCACAGGCCCGCCGCTTCATCATCGGTGTGATAGACCGTGACCGTCAGTTTTTCCGGCGCCAGACCCCATTCTCGAGTCAACAGGCTCCAAGCGTGTTCGATGGCATCGGCCTTGAAATAATCGCCGAAACTGAAATTGCCGAGCATTTCAAAAAAGGTGTGGTGGCGCGCGGTATAGCCGACATTGTCGAGATCATTATGCTTGCCGCCGGCGCGCACGCATTTCTGCGAAGAAGCTGCGGTGACATAGGGCCGCGTCTCCAGCCCGGTGAAGACATTCTTGAACGGCACCATACCGGCGTTGACGAACATCAGCGTCGGATCATTCTGCGGCACCAGCGGTGCCGATGGCACGACCCTGTGGCCGGCCTTGCCGAAATGATCGAGGAAACTGCGGCGGATATCGTTGGTCGAAGTCATGAACATGGACTTAGGTCGAGAATGCAGAAATGGCTAGGGTCGGGATCGCCTAGCGCCGCGTTTTGGCAGTTTCAATCAAACTCAAAAAGGCATTGACGCCCCTGTCGAGCGCAGATGACGCCGGCGAAACGCCTAACGGCAGCATTATTTGTGCGACCGCTAAACGGACATAAGGTCCGAGTGTCTGGCGGCGTGCTTGCGCCAAAGGTGCTCAAGCTGGCCGTGCACAGCATTCGCACCCGCCCTTGTCCGCGCCAGACACTACATCATGCCCGCGCCGACACGAGCCAGACCGCGCCCGGCAGGCCAACGGCACCATCGCTATGATGACCGGCAAGCGCAGTGGCCAGCGCAACGCGTGCCGCGGGTTCGATTTCGCGGCCGGCATCGCGAATGGCGCGTGCTGCGGGGCCAATTCGCAGGTTGAAATCGACAGCGGCGGCGACCGGATCGCCACCTTCCCCGATGACCATAGTAAACGGCAGTGCAAGAAAGGCGATATCCGTCCAGCCAGCAGCGGCCAGAATAGCATGGACGCGTTCCGGATCGGCAAAGGCAAAAGGGCCGGGAGCGTGCGGATCGGCGGCGGGTTGCGGCGGCAGCAGCGATGCCAAAGTCGTCAACGGGAACGTCGCCCAGCCATTGTCGGCCGGTGGCTGCCAACAGGCGAAGCACAAGCGGCCATCAGGCGCGGCGAGCGCACGAACATTGGCAAAGGTTGCCACCGGATCGGCAAAAAACATGACACCGAAACGCGAAATGATAAGGTCAAAACCTGGGTCGTCGCGATAGGTCGCAGCATCGGCACAGATGAAATCGGCTGCGCTAAGCAGTTCCTCGGCACGAGCGCGCGCCCTTGCCAGCAGCGGTTCGGAGATATCGATGCCGGTGGCATGGCCGTCGTCACCGACCGCCCCGGCCAGCGCCAGCGTGGTTTCACCACTGCCACAGCCGATGTCGAGCACATCTTCTCCCGGCTGTGGCGCTGCCAGCGACAGCAGTGCCGCGGTAACCGGGGTGAGCGCGCGGTCCATCCTTTCCTGCATCTTCACCCAGGTCTCGCCGACCTTGCCATTCCAATATTCGATCTGTTCTGCATTCGACATGATGGACCCTATGGGAAACGTTGAAAGAAGCCGGTCAGACGGCGCATGAACGGTGTGAACAGTTTCGCCTGGCCGCGCTGTTCCGCAGCAAAGCGCAGGGCTTCGGCAAGGGTGGGATAGGCGAAGGTGCGATTGGCGAGGTCGCCAAGTGTCAATTTACCGGCTACGGCGAAGCTGGCGAGCGCTAGCAATTCACCGGCATGGGCACCCACGATCGTGACACCGACGACGCGGTTACCCCGCGCCATGATCTTGACGAACCCGCGCATGTCACCCTCGGTCACCGAGCGGTCATTATGATCGAAATCATGTCTCCAGACGTCGACATCAGAATGGGCGGCGCGCGCCCTCGCCTCGGTCAACCCGACCTGAGCCAGTTCAGGATCGGTGAAGATTGCCGCCGGCAAAGCGCTATAGTCGGTCGCCTTGCGGAACGGGAACAGGGCATTCTGGATGACGGTGCGGGCATCCTGATCGGCCGCATGGGTCAGTCTCGGGCCATCACGACAATCGCCGATGGCGAAGATGCGCCGGTTGGACGTGCGCAGATGTTTGTCGACAATGATGCCGTTGCGGCCGGTCGCGACATTAGCAAGATCAAGGCCGAAACCGGCGGTGCGCGCCTTGCGGCCGGTGGCGACAAGGACGTGGCTGCCGGTCAGGCGGGTGCCGTCGCCCAGCATCAAGGCAATGGCACCAGCACGGCCGGAAGCGGCGACGATCTCGACCTTCTCGTGCAGCATGACGCCATCGGCGGTGAGTTGCGCCCGCACTACCGCAACGGCGTCGGGATCATCATTGGGCAGAATCGATCCGATATCGACCAGCGACACCTTGATGCCCAGCCGAGAGAAAGCCTGAGCCAATTCGCAGCCGATGACACCGCCGCCAATGACGAGCAGGCGGTCGGGCGTTTCGACAAGATCGAATATGGTCTCGTTGGTATGACAAGGCAGTGCCGCCAGTCCTGGAACCGGCGGAATCGCCGGGTCTGACCCGGTGGCGACAACGAAACGCCGGGCGGTAACGGTACGATCGCCTATGCAAAGTGTTGTCGGGCCGGTGAAAGCCGCTTCGCCAAAGCAGACCTCGACCCCGAAACCACGGAATCGTTCGGGTGAATCATGCGGTTCGATTGTGGTTATCGCCGAGCAGACCGCCGCGCGGGCAGCCGACCAATTGTCCGCCGGATCGCTGCCGCGCCCGGACATCGCCGCAGCAACGGCAATCACCGCCTTGGAGGGTACGCAGCCGGTGTAAAGACATTCGCCCCCAAGCCGATGCCGTTCAACCAGTAACGTTCGCGCGCCAAGCTGTGCAGCGCCGCCCGCCGTGACAAGGCCGGCTGCACCGCCGCCGATCACCACCAGATCGAAATGTTCCTGAGCCATGATGGCTGTTCGACCCCTGTTCACAACACCGGTAGATGGCGAAAGCAGCGGCGACGGCATTTGCGGATCAAAGCGATCAGCGCTTGCGGTCACGGCCGTCAAAACTAAATGCGGCCTGCTGCCGAGAATGGCAACAGGCCGAACCAGAACTATACAACAGCGCCTTCTCCAAATGACGGCACCGACCGAGCGGCACCATCAACCGCCGTTACATTTCGGCATCATCGGCATCAGGGCCGGCCATCAGCGCTTCGGAAATACCCGCAGAATTATCTCGAATGGCCTTTTCAATTTTGGCGGCCATTTCCGGATGTTCCTTGAAATACTTCTTGGCATTCTCCCGGCCCTGCCCAATGCGAACCGAATCATGGCTGAACCACGCGCCCGATTTTTCAACGACGTTCGCCTTGACACCAAGATCAAGAATTTCGCCGAGCTTGGAAATACCTTCACCGTACATGATATCGAATTCGACCTGCTTGAACGGCGGCGCCACCTTGTTTTTGACGACCTTGACACGAGTCGTGTTACCGACGACTTCGTCACGATCCTTGATCTGTCCGGTACGGCGAATATCGAGACGAACCGAAGCATAAAATTTCAGCGCATTGCCGCCGGTGGTTGTTTCGGGGTTACCGTACATCACACCGATCTTCATGCGAAGTTGGTTGATGAAGATCACTATACAGCGCGAGCGGCTGATCGAACCTGTCAGCTTGCGCAGCGACTGCGACATCAAGCGTGCCTGAAGCCCGACATGACTGTCACCCATTTCGCCTTCGATTTCGGCACGCGGCACCAATGCCGCAACCGAATCGATGACCAGCACGTCGATCGCGTTCGATCGCACCAGCGTGTCGACGATCTCGAGCGCCTGTTCGCCGGTATCCGGCTGCGAGACAATCAGTTCATCAATGTTGACACCGAGCTTTTTGGCATAAGCTGGATCGAGTGCGTGCTCGGCATCGACAAAAGCCGCAGTGCCGCCGTTTTTCTGGGCTTCGGCAATAACGTGGAGCGCGAGCGTTGTTTTGCCCGAGCTTTCCGGTCCATAAATTTCGATCACCCGGCCGCGTGGCAGACCGCCAATGCCCAGAGCAATGTCCAAACCTAGCGAGCCAGTTGAAATCGCCTCCACTTCCATCGTCTCGCGCGAGCCCAGCTTCATCACCGAGCCCTTGCCGAAAGCGCGATCAATCTGCGCCAGCGCCGCTTCGAGAGCCTTTTGCCTGTCCATGCCGCTATCCACTACTTTCAAAGCCGCTGCCATCGCAATTCCCTTTCCTAACCGTTCGTCACACAACGTCAACGAGCGTTTTGTATACTCTTTGTTCTTATAGAACAAGAGAAGAACAAAAAGAAAGATTCAGCCATTGATTCAACAAGATTTCAAGAGTTTCTCGATATCCGTCGACGATGGGCGTCAACGATCGCCTGGGCAAGATCGGCAAGCGCGAAGGGTTTCGACAAAAAATGCACATCCTGCGCATTCACCGCACGATGCAGCGGTGCTTCGGCAAACCCTGAAATCAATACGATTCCGATGTCGGGGCGGCTTTCAAGACACCGCGATGCCAGTTCCACACCATCGATGCCAGGCATCATGATATCCGACACCAGCACGTCGAATTGAGCGCCAGTATCAAGAATTTCCAGAGCAATCATGCCGTCGGCCGCGGTCGTAAGCAGCGGCCCGAAGCGCTTGAGGCCACGTTCCAGGATCGTGCGCACCGCCGGGTCATCCTCGACGAGCAACAATCGCACACCGGCAAGCGAATCAGCATGCAGCGCGGGCGACTCGTTCGACACAGGCACTTCGGCCAATTGCTCAGCATGCGGAACAGCGGGCAGGAAAACGCTGAACTTGGTACCAACACCTCCCGGTGCCGGCATCGCGAAGATATAGCCACCAGTTTGCTTTACAATGCCATAGACAGTGGAGAGACCCAACCCTGTGCCCTGCCCCATTGGCTTGGTCGTGAAGAAAGGTTCAAAGATCTTGCCAGCGATTGCGGGAGGAATGCCGCTCCCGGTGTCGGTCACATCGATGGCGACATGGTCAACCCGGGGGATGATGCGGTGCCCTTGAGCGGCAATCTCCGCGGCCGGCACGTCACGCATCGCAATATCGAGCCTACCGTGATTGATCATTGCATCGCGGGCGTTGATGGCAAGGTTGACGATGACCTGTTCGATCTGGCCAGGATCTGCCAGCACCGCCGATTTCAGCCTTGCGGCGTGAATTCCAAGATCGATACCCTTGCCCAGCAATTGTTCGAGCAATGGCCGAAGCGCGCCAACAAGGGGCGCCAGATCGAGCACTTGCTGGCGCTGCGGCTGGCGCCGGGCAAAAGCGAGCAGTTGCGCAACCAGTCCGGCCGCCCGCAACCCGTTGCGTCGAATTTCGGCAAGACTGTCGTGTTCGGCGTCATCGGGCGGGTGACGGTCGAGCAATTGTTCAGTCATGCCAAGAATGGCTGCCAGGATATTATTGAAATCATGGGCAATGCCACCGGCCAACTGACCCACAGCCTGCATGCGGGTGACAGCTGTAACCTGTGCCTCCAGCCGCAACTGTTCGCGAATGTCCCGCATGGTGAGCAGTGCTGAGATACCGAATCCTGGCGGAACAGGCACGATGCCCACAATCTGTTTTTCATCGGGACGATCATGCAGCGCGGCGCGCACTTCGGAGCGATCATTGCACGCCAGTGTGTGCGCAACGGCACGGGCAATCTTGTCGGCATCTTCGGCGACAAACAGCCATTCCGCCCGGGTGCCGGGATTATAGGCCGACCCGACCGTCGCGCGCAGGGCGTCATTTCCGCTAATCACGACCCCATGCCTGTCGATCAAGGCGACAGCGATCGGCAGCCCCATCAGGGGCAGGTGCAACGCCAGCGGGTTGCGGCTGGTTTCGGCATAGGGCGCTGGCCACAGCGCCTGAGCCAGAGGCACCGGGGGCGATTCAGCCATAGCGTTCTTCGGTCCAGGGGTCGCCTTGGTTATGATAACCACGCGTCTCCCAGAAACCCGGCTTGTCGGCGACGAAAAACTCTATGTGCTTGAGCCATTTGGCCGATTTCCACAGGTAAAAACGCGGAATGACCATCCGTACCGGGCCGCCATGCTCACGTGTGATAGGCGCGCCGTCGTGGCTGTAGGCTAGCAGACAATCCGCTTCGGCAAAATGATCGAGGCGCAGGTTCGTGGTATAGCCATCGTAACCATGCAGAACGACGTGATTGGCGTGGGGCAGCGGCTGAACGACAGAAAGTAAATGCTGCGCCGATACACCGCGCCAGTGATTGTCGTAGCGCGACCATTGCGTGACGCAGTGGATATCAGAAACATCTTCGAACACCGGCTGGGCGCACAGTTCATCCCAGCCCCAGACAATCGGATTGACGACAGCACCATCGACCGTCAGCCGCCAGTCGGCACGCGGCAGATCCGGCTGCATGCCAAGGTCGAGTACTGGCCAATTGGTCACCAGTCGCTGGCCGGGCGGCAGGCGCCGGGCATGGGCTTTATCGGGGCTTCCGGTCTGCAGCCGGCCGGCGCGGGCCCAAGCTTGTTTGGCAGCGACCAGCTTGTCCTTGAACCCGCTGTCGCTGGTCATTATCCGCGCTCACGCATGATGCGCGCAGCATCGCGTTTCCAGTCGCGGGTCTTTTCGGTTTCACGCTTGTCGTGCAGTTGCTTCCCCTTGCCGAGCGCGAGTTCAATCTTGGCGCGACCACGATCGTTGAAATAAATAGACAACGGCACCAGCGTCATCCCCTGCCTGGCAACGGCGGCGCCCATTTTGTTGATCTGGCGCTCGTGGAGCAACAATTTTCGTGGCCGTTTCGGTTCATGGTTGAAACGATTGCCATGGCTGAACTCGGGGATATTGGCGTTGACCAGCCAGACCTGGCCATCCTTCACCTCGGCATAGGCTTCGGCAATGCTGCCTTCGCCGCCGCGCAGCGCCTTGACCTCGGTGCCGGCCAGCGCGATGCCGGCCTCCACGACATCCTCGATGTAATATTCGTAGCGCGCGCGCCGGTTCTCGGCGACGGTCTTGACCTTGACGGTTTCGTGGCGCGGACGAGCCATCAGGCGGGACCTGGCATGAACAGGTCGGCTGTCACAGCAACCCGGCGCGGGCCAGCCCGGCATCGACCGCGGCCATGGCGGCTGCGGACGGCGCCGTAATCGGCAACCGCACATCCACCTGCATCAGGCCAAGTCGCGCCAGCGCGTATTTCGTCGGACCAGGTGAAGTATCGCTGAATAACGCTGCGTGAAGCGGATAAAGCCGGTCCGTAATCGTCAGTGCGGTGCGGAAATCTCCGGCGAGCGTCGCCGCCTGCACCTGAGCGCACAAGCGGGGCGCGACGTTCGCTGTTACCGAAATTGCCCCGATGCCGCCCATGGCATTGAATCCCAGCGCCATGTCGTCATTGCCCGAAAGCTGGATGAAATCGGCGCCACAGGCTTCGCGCTGCGCCGATACCCGCGCCAGATTGCCAGTGGCATCCTTGACACCGATGATCGACGGCACTTGCGCCAGTTCGGCCATGGTTTCAGTGCTCATATCGGCGACGGAGCGCCCGGGAATATTGTAGATGATGATCGGAAGCGCCGAGCGTTCCGCCAACGCGCTAAAATGCGCGATCAGGCCGCTTTGTGAAGGCTTGTTGTAATAGGGCACGACGATGAGTGCGGCATCGGCGCCGACTTTTTCGGCATGCGCCATATGGGCGATGGCCGTCGCGGTGTCGTTCGAACCGCAGCCGGCGATCACCGGCACACGGCCGGCGGCAATCTCCACGGTGCGGGTGATGACTTCATAATGTTCGGCGTGGCTCAGCGTCGGCGATTCGCCAGTGGTGCCGCAAGGCACCAGCCCTGTCGAACCTTCGCGAATCTGCCAATCGACAAAAGTGGCGAAAGCATCGAAATCGATCGCGCCATTCCTGAACGGCGTAACCAGCGCCGGAATCGAACCCTTGATATCTAGCTGCTTCAACTCAAACGTCCTTGCCATCGCATAACCGCTGCCCATGAAAACCGGGCCCCGGTCGCACTTCACCCCGGCGCTGCAACCGCCTATGTCTTGGCGGGTTGTCCAGAAGTGAGTGTGATATGGAGCGCGTAACCCAGATGTCCAGCAAAGTCTTGATGCTGGCGCTTGCTTTGGCCGGCTGTACGCCGGCAACAGCGCAGATCAACGAAGCGACGCGCAGCCTTTATACCGCACGGCTGGCCGATAATGCCGCCGGTCGGTTCAATGGCATGGCCGGGTCACCGCTCGTCGGCGTCGCCAATGTGCCGACGCTCGATACCATTGTCACCTGGGATCGGTTGCGCCGTGAAAACTACACGATCGCCAAGGGTGCGCGTTTTGCCGAATATGCCGAATTCCTGCGTGCCAACCCCGATTGGCCACAGGGCACCACGGTGCGTCGCCTTGCCGAAAAACTGATCGACGACGGCGTCACAGCGCCGGAACGGCTGGCCTATTTCAGCCAATTCCCGCCGCTGTCGGCATTGGCCAAGTTGCGGCTCGCCGAAGCGCAACTATCGTTGGGCAGGCCTGCCGAAGCGCGGGCGACAGCGCGCGATGCTTGGGATTCAGCCGGGCTCGACAGTTTTGCCGAGCGACAATTGCTTGCCTTGTTCGAAAAGGACCTGGGCGCCGAGGATCATCTGTCGCGCGCCGACCGGCTGTTGTGGACAAACCAGACCAGCGCCGCCGCCCGGCTGTTGCCGCGCATCGAGATGGACCGCCGGCTGTGGCTGCTCGCCCGCATGGCGTTGCGCGCCAATTCGCCCGATGCCGCCAACCGGATGGCAGGTGTGCCGCCGCATCTGCGCAACGATCCGGGGTTGATCCTCGACCGGGCACTCTGGCTGCGCCGCAAGGGGCTGACCGAAGAAGCCCTTATGCTGCTCGCCAATGCCAGCCCAGCCCCGGGACCGATCATCGATGGAGAAAACTGGCTGAAGGTGCGGCTGGAATTCGCGCGGACAGCGTGGCGCGCCGGCGATTTCGAAACCGCCTATCGCATCGCCTCGCGGCACGGCGCGTTGTCAGGCGGCGTGCCCATCGCCGAACGCAGCCTGGGCGAGCGCCAGCAATTCATCGACAGCGAATGGCTGGCCGGCTGGCTGACGCTGCGCAAGCTGGGGCGCGCCGGCGATGCCATCGGGCATTTCCGCAACGTCCGCGCCGCCGCGCTGACGCCGCTCAGCCAGACGCGCGGCGATTATTGGATCGGCCGCGCCGCCGAAGCCGCTGGCCAGGTCGGGCCGGCACGCGCGTCCTATGAGGCCGCGGCGAACCATTTCGATTATTTCTACGGGCAACTCGCCGCCGAACGGCTGGACCGCGCGCTGGTCATCAAGCGCATGGCGCCGACACCGGTCAGCGCCGACATGGCGAGCACCTTCCGCGCCGAACCGCTGGTGCGCGCCAGTTTCGCGCTGGGCGATCTGGGTGACCGACGCCGACAGGGGTTGTTCGTGCGCAGCCTCGCCGAACGCGCCCAGAACCCGCGCGATCAGGCGCTTGTCGCGGGACTCGTCAAGCCGCTCGGCCGGCCCGACCTGGGCGTGCTGCTCGGCAAGGCGGCGCGCAGCGATGGCGAACTGGCGCTGATCGACACGGCCTTCCCGATGCTCGACCTGCCCGCCAGCCTGAACGACAGCTGGACGATGATCCATGCCATCGCCCGCCAGGAGAGCCAGTTCGACCGCACGATCGCATCGAGCGCGAATGCCCAGGGACTGATGCAATTGCTGCCCGGCACCGCTGCTGAACAGGCGGGCAAGCTCGGCCTGCCCGCCTCCACGGCGCTGCTGACCGAGGATCCGATCTACAATGTCACCCTTGGCGGCGGCTTCTTCCGCCGGCTGAAGGACAATTTCGGCGGCAGCCATGTGCTGGCGGTCGCCGCCTATAATGCCGGACCTGGCAATGTCCGCAAATTCCTCGCCGCCAACGGCGACCCGCGCCAACCGGGCATGGACATGATCGACTGGATCGAGGCCATTCCGTTCTCGGAGACGAAAAACTATGTCCAGCGCGTGTTGGAAAATGCCGTAATTTATGATCTGCTCCACCCTGAAACGGCGGTGATGCCGAAAACCAACCGGCTCTCGGCCTATCTCGGCAAGTCGACACCGGGCTAAAATCACCACCCCCATCGGGGGTGGTTTTGCTTCGGTTGGTTGCACCGAAGCGCGCGCGCCGTTAACAGCGGCAAATGAATGCAACCGCTCCCGCCGCCAACCCTGCTCCGTTGCCGATATCGATTG
This sequence comes from uncultured Alphaproteobacteria bacterium, assembly GCA_903939555.1. Classification (GTDB taxonomy): domain Bacteria; phylum Pseudomonadota; class Alphaproteobacteria; order Sphingomonadales; family Sphingomonadaceae; genus Sandarakinorhabdus. The sequence goes on from CAJAHV010000406.1 coordinate 14,932, forward strand.
CCGATGTCGAGCTGGCGGCACAGGCAATTGCCGGCGCCGTGGTGCGCACGCCTTGCCTGCGCAGCCAGACCCTGTCCGAACTGACCGGCGCCGACGTCTGGCTGAAGTTCGAAAATCTCCAGTTCACCGCTGCCTACAAGGAACGTGGCGCGCTCAACAAACTGCTCAGCCTGACGGCGGCGGAACGCCAGCGCGGCGTGATTGCCGCATCGGCCGGCAACCACGCCCAAGGTCTTGCCTATGGTGCCAAGCGGCTCGGCATCCCGGCCACCATCGTCATGCCGAAATTCACGCCTGTCGTGAAGGTGCAGCAGACCGAGGGCCATGGTGCCAATGTCGTGCTGTTCGGTGAAAAATTCGAGGAAGCCGCGGCACATGCCGATGAGTTGGCGGCAAAACGCGGTTTCGTCTTCGTGCATCCCTTCGATGACCCTATGGTCATGGCGGGGCAAGGCACCGTCGGGCTCGAAATGCTCGAGGATGTGCCAGATCTGGAAACATTGGTCGTTCCTATCGGCGGCGGCGGCCTGATCTCTGGCATTGCCACGGTCGCCAAGGCGCGCAATCCGGCTATCGAGGTCATCGGCGTCCAGGCCGAACTCTATCCGTCGATGCACGCGTTCCTGAAGGGCGAAAGTTCGATCTGCGATGGTGATACGCTCGCCGAGGGCATTGCGGTCAAGACGCCGGGCAAGCTGACCTCGCAGGTGGTGCGTGCGCTGGTCGATGATATCGTACTCGTCGGCGAACGTGATCTTGAACGCGGTGTCGCCATGTTGCTCAACATCGAAAAGACTGTTGTCGAAGGCGCCGGCGCCGCCGGCCTTGCCGCCCTCCTCGCCCATCCGCGGCGCTTTCGCGGCCAGAAGGTCGGTCTTGTGCTGTGTGGCGGCAACATCGACACGCGGCTGCTTGCCAATGTCCTGCTGCGTGAACTGGCGCGCTCGGGCCGGCTGGCGCGGCTGCGCATCCGGCTCAAAGATCGGCCGGGGCAGTTATTCGAGGTGGCACGGATATTCGACCAGCAACAGGTCAACATCCTCGAAGTCTATCACCAGCGCGTCTTCACCAGCCTGCCGGCGAAGGGGCTGATTGCGGAAATCGAATGCGAAACCCGCGATGCGGATCATCTTCAGCGCCTGCTCGAAGCGCTGCGCGCGGCCGCCTATGAAGTGCGGATGGTCGAAGCCGATTGACCCGGAATAGTGACAGTCGATCCCGATTAACCGTCAATTGCCCTATGGTCATCCCCTGCTTTGCCGCATTAGACTAAGCGATAGTCTAATATCCGCGAGGGGAGCTTTGTGACCGACCAGAGCTTTCGTTTTCCGCGTTTCTTCGTCACCGCCCCGGCTCCTTGCCCCTATGTCCCCGGCCGCACCGAACGCAAGGTGTTCGCCGAACTGAAGGGTGGCAGCGCGATGGAGATGAGCGAGGCGCTCGGCCGCATCGGTTTTCGCCGCAGCCAGAATGTCGTCTACCGCCCGAGCTGCGATTTCTGCCAGGCCTGTGTGTCGATGCGGGTGATGGCGCCGATGTTCGCGCCGACGGCAAGCCAGAAAAAACTGCTGCGCCGCCATGCCGATCTGGAAGTCTCGGCGTGCGAGCCCTGGGCCACCGCCGAACAATGGGCGCTGCTGCGCCGCTACCTCGCCGCGCGCCACCCGCAAGGTGGCATGGCGGCAATGGACGCGCATGATTATGCCGACATGGTCGAACAAACCCCGGTCGATACCGTTGTCGTGGAATATCGCGAGCCCTCGAGCGATGGCCAGCCCGGCAGGCTGGTCGGCTGCTGCCTGACCGACAAGCAATCAGATGGCCTGTCGATGATCTACAGTTACTACGAACCCGACAGCGTGACCCGGCGCGGGCTGGGC
>CAJAHV010000407.1 GCA_903939555.1 uncultured Alphaproteobacteria bacterium
AAAATCCAGAATGACCATTTGATCACCGGCGCAGTATCGGTGATGCTGCGCAGGGTCGACCTGACAGTGGTCGACACCGAAAAGGTGTAGGCGAACAATGCTGCCATGCCGAACAGCGCAAAACGCATCGGCGTTATCCATGGCAGGCCCGGAACATCGACCGCGATATAACTCGGCCAGATCGCATTCAGGCCCGCGTACCAAAACATGAAGCCGATTATGCGGCCATAATCCACCGTATCGACACTCGGCAGCAGCCAGAGTGCCAACGCCGCCAGCAGCAAGATCGGCACCAGAGGCACCACCAACGCCTGCAGAGGCAGCACGCTGCACAGCAAACCGTAAAAAGCGGCGACAAGGATCAGGACGCCATAAAACAGCAGTTTCTTGACCGGGCCAGGATCGCTCCTGCGTTCGTAAGGACGCATGATCCCGGCGGCTCCCGGAATTCCATATGACAAAGTTCGTTGCATTTAACATGCCTTACACGAAAAATATGACAATCCGCCATGCCGTATCTGACCGCCGCTCGCATTTTGCGCCAGACCCTGAGACATTAACCAATAGCTACGTCACGACTGCAGAAATTTTGCATTGGGCCTCAAGCCATTGAAACACTGTTGCGCCCGCGCGGCCATCCTGTTACGAACGTTCTGCAAACATTAATCAACCCAACCGGCTGATTTTGCCACAAATTTTCTAAATTCGGTCGATAATTTCAAGTGCTGGATCTTCAACCAGACAAGCCAGCACGACAAAGGGCAAATCCCATGGACCATGCAGCAATAATGGCCAAGCTTGAAGAATTGATGATCGACGTTTTCGATATCGATGATCTTGCCGTCACCGAAGCGACTTCGGCTGACGATGTCGAAGAATGGGACAGCCTCAGCCACATTCGCTTCATGATCACGGTGGAACGTAATTTCAAGATTCGCTTCCTCAACGAAGAAGTCGCAGAACTCAGAAATGTCGGCGATCTGGCACGATCAATCGCTGCAAAGCTGGCTTGATGCTCCGGCCGCCCGGCGCAGCACGCTGATCACGTCGCCATGTTAACAAATCTCGAATGGCTGCTGCCAGTGCCGGCCGATTACCGGGCTCGGCTGAAGGCCTTGCGCGCCGCCATCGCCGCGTCGACAGATCCGATGATCGTCGAGGAAGAATTGCACGCGCTGTCGCTGGCCCGGCTCGATCTCAACCAGCTCGGCCATCTTGCCGGTGCCGCCGCCGGCCATGCCGCCACCGCTGCGCCACACGGCCCGCTGGCGCGGCTGCGCGTCGGCCTGCTGGGTTCGGGCACGCTCGACCTGCTCGCCGCTGCTGTGGCCGGATCGGCCCTGCGCCACCGGGTCATCGCTACCGTCGCCACCGGCGATTATGGCAGCGCCATCCGCGATGCCATCGACCCGTCGAGCGCTTTTCGGACCAAACATTTCGATACGGTCATCGTCTGTCTCGATCACCGCAGCCTCGGGCTCGACCAGCCGCGCGCCAACGCCACCGAGGCCCGGGCCGCCGTCGCTGGGGCGATCGACACCATAAATGCCATTACCGCCGGACTTGCCGACAGCGTCAGCGGTGCGATCATCGTCACCACGCTGGTCCCTCCTGTCGAACCGCTGTTTGGCAGCTTCGATGCGGTCGAGGCCGGATCGGTGACGGCCATGATCACCGCCTTCAATGCCGAACTGGCGGGCCTCGCCGCCGCCAAGGCAGTCATTCTTGTTGATCTGGCGCGGATCGCCGGCTGGGTCGGGCTTCACCACTGGCACGACGCCGGGCAATGGCAGCAGGCCAAATTTGCCATTGGCCCCGATGCGCTGCCGCTCGCGGCCGACGCCATCGCCCGGGTTCTCGGGGCCATCCGCGGCACCAGCCGCAAGGCGCTGGTGCTCGATCTCGACAATACATTGTGGGGCGGCATCATCGGTGACGATGGCGTCGATGGTATCGCCATCGGTCAGGGCTCGGCGCGCGGCGAGGCCTTTCTGGCCATCCAGCAGATGGCGCTGGCGCTGCGCCAGCGCGGGATCGTCCTCGCCGTCTGCTCCAAGAATGACGAGGATGTCGCGCGCACGCCGTTCCGCGACCACCCCGACATGGTGCTGCGCGAGGAACATATCGCCGTTTTCGTCGCCAATTGGGGTGACAAGGCGACCAATCTGCGCGCCATCGCCGCCGCTCTCAACATCGGCCTCGATGCGCTGGTCTTTCTCGACGACAATCCCGTCGAACGCGCCCAGGTCCGCCGCGAGCTGCCGATGGTGGCCGTGCCGGAAGTGCCCGCCGATCCGGCGCTGTATCCGCGCGCGCTGGCCGCTGCTGGCTATTTCGAGGCGATCACTTTCAGCGATGATGACCGGGTCCGCGCCGATGCTTATCAGGCCAATGCCGAACGCGCCGCTTTTGCCGGCACATCGGACATGGCGGGCTATCTGCAATCGCTCGACATGGTCGCCGATGTCCGGCCGTTCGACAGCGTAAACCGCGCCCGAATCGCGCAATTGATCAACAAGTCTAACCAGTTCAACCTGACAACGCGGCGCTATACCGAGCGCGAAGTCGCCGCGATGGAGGGCGATAGCGCACTGGCCACGCTGCAATTCCGGTTGGTCGATCGCTTCGGGGACAATGGCATGATCGCTGTCGTCATCCTGCGTCCGACCGATCCGCAGACCCTCGAGATCGATACTTGGCTGATGAGCTGCCGCGTCCTGGGCCGCCGCATGGAGGAAGCGACGCTGTTCCACATCGTTGCCGCCGGCCACAGGCTCGGTGCCACCACCATCACCGGAACCTATCTGCCGTCAGCCAAAAACAGGATGGTCGCCGATCATTATGGCAAGCTCGGCTTCACGCTTGTGATGGCTGGCGACGCTGGCAGCAGCCGCTGGCGGCTCGACCTTGCCGATTATGTGCCGCCGGCGCTGCCGATGCGTTTCACCGGTCCGAGCGC
>CAJAHV010000408.1 GCA_903939555.1 uncultured Alphaproteobacteria bacterium
AGGCTGACTGGGCGATCGAGCCTTGCAGGCCGGCCCCCGACGAGGTGTTGATGATCCGCGCATCGACCGGGTGCCCGGCCTTGTGTTGCCCCCGCCAATAGTCGACGGCGTGGCGCGACAGGCAGAAATGCCCGCGCAGATGGACGCGCATGGTGGCGTCCCATTCGTCGAGCGTGGCCGAGACGAACATGCGGTCGCGCACGATGCCGGCATTGTTGACGATGACATCAAGCCCGCCAAAGGCTGCAACGGCGGCGTCGACGATGCGCTTGGCCGCGTCCCAGTCGGTAATGTCCTCGTAATTGGCGATCGCCTTGCCGCCGCTGGCGATGATCTGTGCCACCACGGCATCGGCGGCGCTGGTGTCGCGGCCCTCGCCCGACAGCGAGGTGCCGATATCATTGACGACGACACTGGCGCCTTCGGCGGCGAAGGCCAGCGCATAGGCGCGGCCCAGCCCGCCGGCGGCGCCGGTGATGATGACGGTGCGGTTGTCGCAGATGCCCATGCTCTATCCCAATGCCTGTAGCGTGTGGGCGCTGCTGTCGCCGACGAGGTCGGTCTGGCGATATTCGCGCTCGGTGAAGTGCCAATCGGCCCCATCGCGGGCCAGTGTGTCGCGGTAGCGGCCGCTGGCGACGACCTGCAGCGGATAGCCGGGGGTGGCCTGAAGCACGGTCCACTGGCTCTGGCAGGTCGCGGTCTGGCCATCCGGCGCCAGTTCGATGATCGGGTTGGTGGTGATGTGGCGGGTCAGCGGCTTGCCGTCATAGGTCTTCACCCATTGCTGCCACATCGCCAGAATCGCCGCGCGGCCGGCGATGCGCTGGCCCAAGGCCACCACGCAGCCGCGATCGAACAGCGCCGCCGCGCCCTCGAAATCGCCGTCATCGAAGCGCATGGCGTAGGTGTAGAGCAGGTTGGGGATGGCGATGGCCGGGTCCATTACAGTCGCTCGATGCCTAAAGTCGTTCAATTATCGTCACATTGGCCTGGCCGCCGCCTTCGCACATGGTTTGCAGGCCATAGCGGCCGCCGGTGCGTTCGAGCGCGTTGAGGAGCGTGGTCATCAGCCGCGCCCCCGTCGCGCCGATCGGGTGGCCAAGCGCGATGGCGCCGCCCTGGACGTTGACCTTGTCGTGCGGGATGCCAAGCTCCTGCATCCACGCCATGGGCACCGAAGCAAAGGCTTCGTTGCATTCGAACAGGTCGATATCGGCGACGGTCATGCCGGCTTTCTTCAGCGCATGCTGGGTGGCGGTGATCGGGCCGGTGAGCATCCACACCGGATTGTCGGCGCGGACGGAGATGTGGTGGATGCGGGCGCGGGGCTTGAGGCCGTGTGCCTTGACCGCGGCTTCGCTGGCGATGAGCAGCGCGGCGGCGCCGTCGCAGTTCTGGCTGGCGATGCCGGCGGTGATGCTGCCGCCTTCCTTGACGGTCTTGAGGCCGGCGAGGCCCTCGAGCGTGGTGCCCGGGCGGACGGTTTCGTCATGCGCGACACCGTTCAGCGGCGCGATTTCGGCGGCAAACCAGCCATTGTCGATGGCCGCCTGCGCCCGTTGGTGCGAGGCGAGGGCGAATTGCTCCATGGCGGCCCGGGTCAATTGCCACTTCTGGGCGATCATTTCGGCGGATTTGATCTGGTCGATGGCCTCGTCGCCATAGCGCGCCAGCCAGCCCGGCGACGACAGGAACGGGGTGTCGAAGCCATAAGGCTGCCCCGCGTACATCGCGGCGGAGATGGGAATGGCGTTCATCGCCTGGCTGCCACCCGCCACGACAAGGTCCTGCGTGCCCGACATGACGCCCTGCGCGGCGAAATGCACGGCCTGTTGCGAGGATCCGCACTGGCGGTCGATGGTGACGCCGGGCACATGTTCGGGCAGCCCGGCGACGAGCCATGCGGTGCGGCCGATGTCGCCGGCCTGCGGCCCGATGGTGTCGCAGCAGCCCCAGATGACATCATCAACGGCGTTCGGGTCGATTCCGGTGCGGGCCATCAGCGCGCGCAGCGGGTGCGCCGCCAGATCGGCGGGGTGGATCGCGGCGAAACTGCCCTTCTTGCGGCCGATGGGGGCGCGGACAGCGTCGACGATATAGGCTTCAGCCATGGGGAGTCCTTTGCAACACGATCACCTCTCCCGTTGACGCGAAGGCGTCGCCTGCGGCTGCGGGAGAGGTGCAGAAGGGGCGCTAATGCTCATCCGAAGCTGTGCCGTGGCCCGATGGCGATGCCGCCACCGATGACCGCCGCGTCCAAGCGCGCGAGGTGGAAGGCCCGGTCACCCCAGGCGGCGGTGAGCGCCCAGCTGCGTTTCATCCAGAAATGCAGGTCGACTTCATAGGTATAGCCCA
>CAJAHV010000409.1 GCA_903939555.1 uncultured Alphaproteobacteria bacterium
ATCTGGGCGGGCATCAGTCTTCCCCTCAGGCCGGATTGATCAGGAGATTGCCGAAATCATCGACAATCGCGGAGTGGCCGTTGTGGATCAGCGTCGTCGAATCCATTTCAGTGACCACGGCGGGGCCGGGGACGAGATCCCCGGCGCGCAGCTTGCTGCGGTCATAGATCACTGCGGCACGGGCGGCGCCGTCCATCCACACTTCATGGTCACGGACCTTGGCGGCGATGGGGTTGCCGTTTCCGCTGGCGATGCGTTCCGCCTCGACATTGGCGGCCTTGCCGAGCGCGACGACGCGGATGTTGACGAGTTCCTGCGGCACCGACAGGTTGAAGGTGAACAGCCGCTTGTGCTCGGCATCGAAACGCGCGGTCAGATCGGCGATGCCGGCCTCGGGGGCGATTGTCAGCGGCACTTCAAATGCCTGGCCGGCATAGCGTACATCGATCTCGCAACTGATGGACTGGTCGGCCGCCGGCACGCCTTCGGCCTCGAGTTCGGCGGCAACCTGCGCGGTCAATTCGGCGATGACCGTGCTTACCTCGGCATCGTCAGTGTGCGTCACCAGCTTGTTGAAACTGCGCTGCGCATCGACGCGCAACCGCGTCGTCGCATCGCCGTACGCGCAAAGCACACCCGGCGACGGCGGAATGATCACCGGCCATGAACCCATCAGCGTGCCCATGGCATTGCCGTGCAACGGCCCGGCACCGCCAAAGGCCATCAGCGCAAAATCGCGCGGATCATAGCCTTGGCTGATCGAGACCAGCCGCAGCGCACCGTACATGGTTTCGTTGACGATCGCGATGATTCCTGCTGCGGCTTCCATCAGCGTCAGGCCGAGCGCATCCGCAACGGTCTGCACGCTGCGCTGCGCCGCTTCGCGATCGAGCTTGAAGGTCCCGCCGAGCAGGTTTTCGGGCAGGTAGCCCAGCACGACATTTGCATCGGTTACCGTCGGCAATTCGCCGCCGCGCCCATAGGCCGCCGGCCCCGGCACGGCGCCGGCCGATTGCGGACCGACCCGCAGGGCCTTGGTCAGTTCCGGCACACTGGCGATCGAACCACCACCCGCGCCGACTGTCTTCACATCGAGGGAGGATGCCCGCACCGTCAGATGGCCGACGCTGGTTTCCCGCCGCAGCCGCGCTTGGTAATCCTCGATCAGCGCGACATCGGTGCTGGTACCACCCATGTCGAGCGTCAGCACATTGGGGTGACCGCTGTTCTTGGCGATCCACACCGCCCCGGCGACTCCGCCGGCTGGACCCGACATCAGCAGATTGACTGGCGCATTGCGCGATTTTTCTGCCGACATCAGCCCGCCATCGGAGCGCAACAGGCTCAGCTTGGCGTTGGTGCCCCAGTCCTTCAGCTCACGCTCCAGATTTCCAACATAGCGTGACACGGTTGGGCGCACGGCGCTGTTGGCGACGGTCGTCAGGGTGCGCTCATATTCCTGCATTTCGGGCAGGATGTCGGCACTGATGCTGACCGGAATATCGGGGAACACTTCGGCGCAGATTTCGGCGACGCGGCGTTCGTGCGCGTCGTTCATGTAGCTGTTGATCAGGCAGACCGTGATCGCCTCCACCTTTTCCTCAGCGAGGCGCTTGAGGTTTTCGCGAAGCTTGGCCTCGTCGAGCGGGCGGACGATCTCGCCGTCGGCGCCCATGCGCCCAGGGGCTTCGATCGTGGCTTCCAGCGGCGCCATCGGCTCGGGCTTGGGCCAGACGATCCATGCCGCCAGCCCGCCCGGCACGAGGCTGCGGGCGATCTGCAGGACATGGCGATAGCCTTCGGTGACGATCAGGCCGACACGGGCGATCTTGTGTTCGAGCACCGCGTTG
>CAJAHV010000410.1 GCA_903939555.1 uncultured Alphaproteobacteria bacterium
ACCGAAAGCCCGCCGATCACGCAGTTGCAGGAAGTGAACGACGAATTCCAGATCGACAAGCCCGCCCGGCGCCAGTTTGACATCGAATACTCCCTTGGCCGGCTTGGCGCCGGCGATATCGGCGCGCATCGCCGCGACCTCGCTGCGCAGCCGGTCGGGATCACGCGGCCGGTCGAGCGCCGCCATGATCGCCGCGCTCGCTTCGGCGCGGGCGGCGCTGCTGCCGAACACGATCCGTGCCCGGGTCAGCGCCATATGTTCCCAGCTTTCGGCGTCACTGGCCTGATACCGCGCAAAGCTGGCAACCGACAGCGCCAGCATGCCCTTGGCGCCCCATGGTCGCAGCCGGGTATCGATCTCGTAAAGCGCGCCGGCCGCGGTCGGCACCGACAGCGCTGCGGTCAACCGCGCCGCCAGCCGGTTGAAATACAGCGTCGCCGGCAGCGGCTTGGCGCCGTCCGACACGGCCTCATGATCGCCGCTGAACAAATAGACGAGATCGAGATCAGAAGCATGGGTCAGCGCGCGGCCACCATAGCGGCCCAGCGCCACGATCACCGGCTCGGCCCCGGCGACATGGCCATGCACCCGGCCAAAATCGGCCATCACTGCCGGGACAACCACCGCCAGCGCGGCATCGGCAAGATCCGACAAGGCCCGCGCCGCGACGAGCGAATCGACCCGCGCCTCGACCAGTTGCGCGCCAATCTGGAAGCGTCGTTCCCCGGTCCAGCGCCGCACCCGGTCGAGCATGTCCTCGAGCGCTTCGGCCGGCGCGGTGAAGACCGCGAGGTCGATGGTCAGCAGGTCGGCACCAGGCAGCGGCGCAAAGGCATCGGGCGCCAGCATGACATCGAACAGCGCCGGATCGCGCGCCAGTGCATCGGCAAGCACCGGGGTGACACCGAGCAGATGCCCGAGCAGCCCGACCAGCCGGGGATTGGCCTCGAGCAGCGCGAAAAATTGCGCCCCCTGTGGCAGGGCGGCGAGAAAGCCATCGAGGCGCGTCGCCGCTACTGCCGGATCGGCGGCACCGGCCACGCCCTCGATCAACGCCGGCAGCACATTTTCGAACGCCGTGCGCGCCGTCTCGCTGCGCAGCGCGCGCAAGGCGCCGCCACGCCAGCGCGCGATCAGCGGTGGCAACAGCTTGGCGACGCCGGGGTGCCGCCCCTTCAACCAGACGGCGGGATCGGCCGGCACGGCATGGCCCTGCGGCACGGCGGCTTCGATCAAGCGGTCATAGGCGCTGGCGACCGGCGCAGTGACCAGCTTCAACGCGCGTTCGACCGCCGCCCAGTCGCGCTGGCCGGCCAGCGCCGCCACGGCGGCGCGATCAGCGGCAAGGCGCGGCACGGCATGCGTCTGTTCATCGCGGCGCATCTGCAAGCGGTGTTCGAGGGTGCGCAGCATCCGGTAACTGTCGGCCAGCCGCGCCGCTTCGTCGGCGGCGATGCGCCCGGCTGCGGCCAGCGCCGCCAGCCCGTCGAGCGTCGCCGGGCAGCGCAGTTCGGGGGCGCGGCCACCCCAGATCAGTTGGTGGATCTGGGCGAAGAATTCGACTTCGCGGATGCCACCCCGGCCGCGCTTGAGATCATAGCCCGGGCCGATACTTTGCCCGGCTTCGAAATGGTCGCGGATCCGCAGCGATACCGCCTGGATATCGCGCACCGCCGTCCAATCGAGGCTGCGGCGCCAGACAAACGGCCGGATACGGGCGAGCAACCCCTGCCCCAGCGCGATATCGCCGGCACAGGCGCGCGCCCTGATGAAGGCGACGCGCTCCCAGGTCAGCGCTTCGGACTGATAATATTGTTCGGCGGCACCCACCGCGAGACTTATGGGCGTAATCTCGCTGGCCGGACGCAGGCGCAGATCGACACGCTGGACATAGCCATCGGCGGTCGCATCGGCCAGCAGCGCAACGGCGCGCCGGGCGATGCGCACCGCAGCTTCGGCGGGTTCCTCATGAGCGCGGCGCGGGATGATGTCGGGATCATGGATGAGGATCAGGTCGACATCCGAAGAATAGTTGAGTTCATGACTGCCCAGCTTGCCGAGCGCCAGCGCCGCCAGCCCGGCATTGGGAGCATCGCGCTCGGCCAGCGCTTCGGCAATCGCGACATCGATCGAGCGGTCGGCAAAGGCCGACAGCGCCGCCGTCACTTGTTCGAGCGACCAAAGCCCGGCGAGATCGGCAAGCGCCGCCACGAGCGCGACCGCGCCGCGCGCCCGGCGCAGGCGCTGTGCGGCGTCCTGTGCCGGATCGCCAGCGGCGGCCATGGCATCGGCAAAGGCCGCATCGGGGCCAGCGCTCGCCAGCCGCGCCACTACCTCGCGGCGGCTGCGGATCAAGCCCTTGAGAAAAGGCGCCTGGGCCCAGGCCGTGGCCGCAGCGGTAACCAGCGCTGGCGACAAGCCGGCGGGCAAAAGCGCCGCCAGTTCGGCAGGCGGGTCGCGGGGAGGCAAGGCAAAATCCACGACTGC
>CAJAHV010000411.1 GCA_903939555.1 uncultured Alphaproteobacteria bacterium
ACCGCTGCCGGCGGCACGATGGTGCTGATGTACCGCTGGGACGCCGGCGAGGCCTTGCGCCTCATCCAGCGCGAACGCGTGACGGCGATGAGCGGCGTGCCGGTGATGGCGCGCGAAGTCATCAGCCACCCGGATTTCGCCACGACCGACACGTCGAGCGTGGTCTCACTGGGCGGCGGCGGCGCACAGGTGCCGCCCGATCTTGTCCACAAGATCGACAGCAAAATGGCCCAGGCGCGCCCCAACACCGGCTATGGCATGACCGAAGTGTGCGGCATCATCACCAGCAACAACGGTGATTTCTTTGTCGGCAAGCCCGAAAGCGCCGGTCCCTATATGCCCAGTTTCGAGGCAAAATGCGTCGATGACGCCGGCAATATGGTGCCGCCCGGCGATACCGGGGAATTATGGGTGCGCGGTGCCGCAGTCATCAAGGGCTATATCAACCGCCCCGAAGCCACCGCTGCGGCGATCACCGATGGCTGGCTGCATACCGGCGACATCGCGCGCATCGATGCTGATGGCTTTGTTTATATCGTCGACCGAAAGAAGGACATGGTGCTGCGCGGCGGCGAAAATGTCTATTGCGCCGAAGTCGAGGCGGCGCTGTACCGGCATCCGGCCGTCGCCGAATGCAGCGTGTTTGGCGTCATCGACGAGCGGCTGGGCGAAGAAGTTGGTGCCGCGCTGCTGCTCAAACCCGGCACGCAGGTGAGCGCCGCCGACCTTCGGGCGCATTGCGCGGCGTTGATCGCCAGCTACAAGGTGCCACGCTACCTGTGGTTGCAGGCCGAACCGCTGCCCCGCAACGCCAGCGGCAAGTTCCTGAAACGCGAATTGCGCGACCAGTTGCGCGTGGAAGATGCCGGCTAGGAGGCAGGGTCAGCGATGGCGGTTGGCCGGTAATGCCGATGGCGGCGGATATCGCGGGCCCGGCGCCAACCGGGGTACCCAGATCGCAGCGCTGCCGCGACAGTTCGTGCCGGTGGTGAAATACCCCTTGCCCCAATCGTTATTGCAGGCTTTGTCCCCCCCATGATGACCTTTGCCTCACCCGCCGCATCAGTTTGCCGCGCCGCCGCGCTGGCACTGATCATCACATTACCCGCAGCGGCCGAACAGCATATCCCGCTGAGCGCTGCGCAACGCCAGGCGCTCGGCATCCGCACAATGGTTGCCGAGACCGCCGATGCAGCAATCATCGCGACACTGCCGGCAATGATCGCGCCGCCGCCGGGTGCACGCGTGGCGGTGTCGGCGCCCTTTGCCGGGATCATCCGCCAAAGCTTTGCGATTGCCGGCCAGACCGTGCGGCCCGGCGAGGCGCTGGCAACGGTCTTCAGCCGCGAGGTGCTGGAAATCGGCGCCGAACTGGCCCGCGCCCGCGCCCGGCAGGACGTGGCGCGATCAGCGGCGGCGCGCACCGAGCAACTGGTCAGGGAAGGCATTGTTGCCGGCGCCCGGGCGGAGGAAAGCCGCGCCGCGCTGCGCGAAGCCGCCGCCGATGTCGCCTCGCGCCGCCGCCTGCTCGGGCTCGCGCATGCCGATGCCGCCACGGGTATCTATACGCTGCGCGCCCCCATCGCCGGACGGATCAGCGCCGCCAGTGCCGCAACGGGTGCCGCTGTCGATACTCTGGCGGCCCCCTTCATCATCGATGCGGCGCAGCGCTATGCCGTGGAAGCACAATTGCCCGAACGGCTGGTCGGGCAGGTCCGCCCCGGGGATCGCATCGGCTTGCCCGGCGGAATTACTGGTACCGTCACGTCGGTGGGCGTGACCATCGATCCGCAGACGCGGTCGGCCCGGCTGCTCGCCAGCGTACCGGCGGCACCCGGGCTGGTGTCGGGGCGCAGCCTGAGCGTCAATCTTTACGGCCGCGCCGCCCCCGGCGCGGTCAGCGTGCCGCGTGTCGCGCTCGCCCGCATCGGTGGCGGGGTGATGGTGTTTGC
>CAJAHV010000412.1 GCA_903939555.1 uncultured Alphaproteobacteria bacterium
AATATGACATTCGCGGTCTGGTCGGCGATACGCTGACGGAAGCGGATGCCTATGCCATTGGGCGCAGCTTCGGCACCATCATCACGCGCAGCGGCGGCAGCCGGGTGGCGGTCGGCTATGATGGCCGCACCTCGTCGCCGGTGTTCGAAAAGGCGCTGGTATCGGGGCTCAACGACGCCGGCGTCGCCGCCGTCTGCATCGGCCTCGGCCCCACCCCGATGCTTTACTATTCGGTCTATGAACTTGCCTGTGACGGCGGCATCATGATCACCGGCAGCCACAATCCGCCGGCGTACAACGGCTTCAAGATGATGTTGAAGGACCGCCCCTTCTTTGGCGACGATATCCGCGCGCTGGGCGCCATGGCGGCGGCTGGCGACTGGCACAGCGGCACCGCCGGCAGCAGCCGCATCGACATCATGGACCGCTATGTCGACCGGCTGATGCAGGGCTTTGATACGACGCGCGCCTTCACCATTGCCTGGGATTGCGGCAATGGCGTTGCCGGCCCGGTCGTCGAACGGCTGGTGAAGCGCCTGCCCGGCACCCACCACCTGATGTTCACCGAAGTCGATGGCAGTTTCCCCAACCATCACCCCGATCCGACCGAGGAAAAGAACCTTGTCGACCTGAAGCGCGTCGTTGCCGAAAAGGGGTGCGATTTCGGCCTAGCCTTTGATGGCGATGCCGACCGGTTGGGTGCGGTCGACAGCCAGGGCCGCGTCGTCTGGGGCGACCAGTTGCTCGGCATTCTTGCCGAACCGGTGCTCAAGGCCCTGCCCGGCGCAATGATCATCGCCGACGTCAAGTCGAGCCAGGCGCTGTATGACCGGATCACCGAATTGGGCGGCACGCCGCTGATGTGGAAGACCGGGCACAGCCTGATCAAGGCCAAGATGAAGGAAACGGGCAGTCCGCTGGCCGGCGAAATGTCGGGCCATATCTTCTTCAAGCATGAATGGTACGGCTTCGACGATGGCATCTATGCCGGCGTCCGGCTGATCCGCGCCGTCGCCGCGCTGGGCGGCTCGCTGACCGCCCTCAAGGACGCCATGCCGGCGATGGTCAACACCCCCGAATTGCGCTTCCAGTCATCGGAGGAACGCAAGTTCGAAGTCGTCGCCGAAGTGCTGGCGCGGCTGAAGGCCAAAGGCGCCCGCGTCGACGAAACCGATGGCGCCCGCGTCACCAGCGCCGATGGCTGGTGGTTGCTGCGCGCGTCGAACACCCAGGATGTGCTGGTTGCCCGCGTCGAGGCGCGCACCCCGGCAGCGCTGGCGCGGTTGCAGGCCGAGCTTGATGCGGCGCTGGCCGAATCGGGCGTGGAGCCGACAAACGCCGGGCACTGACCGCGACCCGCGCGGCGCCGTCGGCGTAAATGTTGCACCGCAACATGACCCCTTGAAATCGGTTTCGACTCCCGTTATGTTGCATTGCAGCAAGAACGTGGAGTTTTCGCATGTCGCCCAAGCCAAGCACCGCCCCGAAAAAGCCCCGCGCACCGCGTGCGGCTTCGCCGGTCGCGGCTGCCGGTATCAACATAGACGCGCCGGCATCGGCACCTGTCAACGCCGATCCGGTGGTGACCAAGCCTGTAACCAGCGGAACCGTCAAAGGGGCGGCAAACGCCCGCAAGCCGGTCGCGGCAAAACCAGTCGCGGCAAAGCCGGCCACCACCAAGCCTGTCGTTGTAAAGCCGGCAGCGCCGGTGTTGCGTAGTGTTGCCGGCAGCGCTGCTGCGGCGTCTGCCCCCAAGGCCGAAGCCGAGCGGCCCCGGCCTGTCCTCAAGTCCGTACCGATCCCCCTTACCCCTTATTTTCAGGAGAGCCTCATGGCCACCGCATTTGAAACCAACCCGGAAAAGATCGCTGAAACCCTCAAGGCCAGCGTCGCCCAGCTCAACACCAGCGCCGAAGCGGCGATGACCAGCGGCAAGGCCGCCATGGAGCAGATCACCGCCAAGTCGAAGGAAGCGGTGGAAAGCAGCATGAAGTCGCTCGACGAAATGACCGACATGGCGCGCGGCAATGTCGAAGCCATGCTCGCCTCGGCCAAGACCGTCCAGTCGGGCATCGAAGCCATGGTTGCCCATGTCAGCGAAGTGACGAAGAAGAGCTTCGACGAAGCCAGCACCATCGCCAAGTCGATGGCGAGCGCCAAGACGCCGAACGAAATGATGCAGATGCAGACCGATTTCGCCAAGGCCCAGTATGACAGCGCCGTCGCCGAATTTTCCAAGATGACCGAAATGATGGTCAAGCTTTCGGGCGAAGCCATGGAGCCGATGCAGAACCGCATCGCGCTGGCCACCGACAAGATGAAGACGCTGTTCAACAAGTAAAATTGCTTGAAACCGGAAAGGGCGGGTGCGGCGACGCGCCCGCCCTTTTCTGTCGGCACTTCCCGC
The DNA here is from genome assembly GCA_903939555.1 of uncultured Alphaproteobacteria bacterium. GTDB lineage: Bacteria > Pseudomonadota > Alphaproteobacteria > Sphingomonadales > Sphingomonadaceae > Sandarakinorhabdus. The sequence continues at coordinate 2,408 of CAJAHV010000412.1, forward strand.
CGTATATAGGGTGATGCATTCCCGCCCGGAGCAGGCCCCCCCAGCAATGAATCTCATCACGACCGCCAGCGATTCCGACCGCAAGGACGGTGGCACCGGCGTCGGTGTCGCCACCAAGACGAAACCCAAGACCGCCAAGCCGTCGCTCTACAAGGTGCTGCTGCTCAACGACGATTACACCCCGATGGAATTCGTCGTCCTCACCCTGCAGCGTTTTTTCCGCATGGATATCGAAGCCGCCACCCGCGTCATGCTGCAGGTCCACCAGCGCGGTGTCGGCGTTTGCGGCATCTTCACCTATGAAGTTGCCGAAACCAAGGTCAGCCAGGTCATCGATTTCGCGCGGGAACATAATCACCCGCTGCAATGCACGATGGAAAAGGACTGAACTTTCGTCATCCCGCCGGTAACGGACGGGGAAAGAGCTAGCTTGCTCGTCCCGATACGACAGAAAGACATGATGACCCGCCTGTCGAGCTTTGCCCCCGGCGTCCATGCCGTCGTCATCGGTGCCTCGGGCGGCATCGGTGCTGCCCTTGCCGACGCGCTGGAAGGCGATCCGCAGGTGGCCCGCGTCACCCGATTGTCGCGCGTCACCGGCCTCGATCTTGCCGATCCGGCGAGCATAACCGCCGCTGCGGCCGGCCTTGCAGAACCACCGCACCTCGTCCTTGTCGCCACCGGATTGCTCCACGACCCCGGCTTTACCCCGCCAATCGCCCCCGAACGTGACCTGCGCCAGCTCTCGGCGGCCGCCTTTGCCCGCAATTTTGCCATCAATGCCACCGGTCCAGCGCTGGTTGCACAGGCTTTCCTGCCACTTTTCCCCCCGCATACCCGCACGGTCTTCGCCGCTTTATCGGCGCGGGTGGGCTCGATTGCGGACAATCGGCTCGGTGGCTGGCATGCTTACCGCGCCTCCAAGGCCGCGCTCAACCAGATCCTGCGCACCATCGCCATCGAAACAGCCCGCAAGAATCCCCACGCAACCATCCTCGGCCTGCACCCCGGCACCGTCGATACCGGCCTGTCAAAGCCCTTCCAGCGCAATGTGAAGACGCTGTTCACCCCTGATCTCGCCGCCGGCCGACTGCTCGCGGTCATCGATGCCGCCACCCCGGCGCAATCGGGGCTGTTGCTCGATTGGGCCGGCGCGGTCATCCCCGGTTGAATGGACAGCACGGCGGACCTCGCCTAGCCTGACGGTGATGGCCAATTTTTCCGCTTCCGTGACGACCGAACCCTCCGGCCTGGTGCGCAATATCGGCACTGTCGCGCTCACCGCCACCTTTCTGGGCGTCTTCATCGGCAGTGGCATCTTCACGCTGCCCGCACCGATGGCCGCTGCTGTCGGCGGTTTTGCACCGCTTGCCTATCTGGGCTGCGCCCTTGCCGTCGGCTCGGTGCTCATGTGTTTCGCCGAAGCGTGCAGCCGCGTCCCCGTCGCCGGTGGCCCGCAAGGCTTTGTCGAAGCGGCTTTCGGGCCGTATTGGGGCTTCCTCACCGGCGCCTTCAACTGGGTTAGCGCTGTCCTGGGCGTCGCCGGCGTCGCGGCGGCGGCTGCCGATGCGCTCGGTACTGTCCTGCCGGCGCTGGCGCACGGCCCGGTTCGCAGCATCGCGCTGGTCGGCTGGTTCGCCGCCCTTGCCATCGTCAACCTGCGCGGCGTCAGCTTTGCCGCACGCTTCGTCGCGCTGGTGACGAGCATCAAGCTCATCCCGCTGGCGTTGTTCATCGGTGTCGGCATCTGGTTCATCGCCCCCGCGAACCTTGTCCTGCCACTCGTCGCCGGCGGCAGCGACGGTGATATCGGCCGCGCCGCCATCCTCGGCATCTTCATGTTCACCGGAGTCGAAACGTCGCTGGCCATCTCGGGCGAAGTCAGCAACCCGGCGCGCACCATTCCGCGCGCCGTCATTGCAGCACTTTTGGTGTACGCCAGCCTGTGCATAACCGTGCAGATCGTCGCGCAGGGCCTGCTCGGCACTGCACTGGCCGGCGCGGTGGCGCCCCTGCCACAAGCGATGGCGCAGGTTTCGGCACCGCTCGGCGCCATTGTTGCGGCCGGCGCTGTCATCTCGATGCTGGGTTATACCGCCAGTGATTCGATCGGATCGCCGCGCATGTTGTTCGCCATGGCCCGCGATGGCTTCCTGCCCGGCGCACTGGGAAGGGTGCACCCGCGCTCCCGCACGCCCTGGGTCGCCAGCTTCACCCATGCCGGGCTGTGCGCCGGCCTGGCCCTTTCAGGCAGCTTTACCGCCCTTGCCATTGTTGCGACCCTGACCTGTGTGATGGTCTACTTCATCGGCTGCGCTGCGGCACTGCGGCTGCGCGCCCGCAATATCGCCACCGCCGGGACGCCGGCGCGCATCCCCGGCCTTGCCGTGTTCGCCTGTATCGGCATTGGCTCGATGCTGTGGGTGACGGCGCAATCAACGCTTGCCGAAGCCACCGGCATCGCCGTGTTCACCCTTATCGCCAGCCTTGTCTATCGCTGGCGCCGGCCACCCGCGGCGATTGGGCGTTGATATGCTTGCCTGACGTCGACACCAGCCTGCGCCGAGCCGCTTCCACATCACATTCGCAAATATCGTCCGCTCTGGTGATGAACACAGGGCCATTCCATCAAAACGCCTTGGCCTCAGCATAGGCCGCCAGCGCCCGCGCCCGCCCTTCGGCATGGCCGATGACCGGCTGCGGATAGGTGCGGCTCAGCACCACCCCGGCGGCGCGCAGCATCATCGGTTCGGCATCGAAGGGCGCATGGATGTCGGCA
>CAJAHV010000413.1 GCA_903939555.1 uncultured Alphaproteobacteria bacterium
CACCTATGGCGAAGGCTATCATTTCGCCACGCTGCACGCCTCGACGATCGGTCAGACGCATTTCAACGACATGTGCGTCCATGATCGTTTCGGCCGCAACCACCGCATCAGTTTTCCCGACAAGGGAAATCTGGCGCTGGTCGGCACACCCGAAAGCGAATGGCCCGAGGTCGATTATGGCGGGGTACATTATCTGTTTCCCAACACCGTGCTGTTCATCGGTTCGATCGAGCCGGGCAAGGGCTTCACCCAGATTTTCCGGATCTTCCCCGGCGCGACGCCGGGCGAGATGGTGACGAAGTTCGCGGTTTATGCACCCAAGGGCGTGCAGTCGGACCAGCACCGCGCGGAGTGCGAATTTGCCTTTGATGCGACGGCGCAAGTGGTGTCGAGCGAGGATTATGTCGTTGCGGCGCGCGGCTGGGCCAATATGGCGGCGGCGCCGGCGGATTTCCGGGTGATCTATGGCGCCAATGAACCAGCGATCGCGGCGGTGCAGCAGGCGATTGCGGAAGGCTGCGGAATGCCGTTGTCTTGAACGCCCTCCCCGCAAGGGGGAGGGCGTTGTCACTCGCTGATCTGATCCGGAATATAATCGCCTTCCGCGCGGTCGGCGAACTTGGTCGTCGACTTGTGGAAGGTCAACGGCACGCTGCCGGTCGAACCATGGCGCTGCTTGGCGACTATGACTTCGGCGAGGCCGAAGATTTTTTCGGCTTTTTCCCGCCATTTCAGATGCTTGTCGGCCTCTTCGGGGTCGGGTTGTTTCAGCGCGTGATAATATTCCTCGCGATAGACGAACAACACGATGTCGGCGTCCTGCTCGATGGTGCCTGACTCGCGCAAGTCGGACAGTTGCGGCCGCTTGTCCTCGCGCGCTTCGACGGCGCGGCTGAGCTGCGACAGCGCCAGCACCGGCACCTGCAATTCCTTGGCAAGCGTCTTCAGCCCCCGGGTGATTTCGGAAATTTCCTGGACGCGGTTCTCGCTGCCGCCCTTGGCCGAGCCTTGCAGCAGCTGGAGATAATCGACGACGATCAGCCCGATGTCGCGCTGGCGCTTGAGGCGCCGGGCGCGGGTGCGCAGCGCGGCGATGCTGAGCGCCGGGGTGTCGTCGATGTAAAGCGGCAGGTTCGACAGGTCGCCGGCGGCGCGCGCCAGCCGGCTGAATTCGTCCTGGCTGATCTTGCCCATGCGCAGGCTTTCCGAATTCACCCCCGATTGTTCGGCAAGCACACGGGTGGCGAGCTGGTCCGATGACATTTCGAGGCTGAAGAATGCCACCGGCGCGCCGCTGGATTTTTCGGGATCGCTGTTGATGGCGAGGTCATGGACGAAGCGCAGCGCACAGGCGAAGGCAATATTGGTGGCGAGCGCGGTCTTGCCCATGGCGGGGCGGCCGGCGAGGATGACGAGATCGGATTTGTGCAGCCCGCCGATCTTTTCGTTCAGCGCGTTGAGCCCGGTGGTGTAGCCCGACAAATGCCCGCCCGATTTCATGGCGCGGTCGGCCATGTCGATGGCCTCGCGGGTCGCCTGGCCGAAGGTCTTTACCGCGCCGGCGACTTCGCCCGCCTCGGCAACCTTGTAGAGCGCCATTTCGGCGGTTTCGATCTGCTTGAGCGGCTCGACATCGACCGAGGTGTCAGCGGCGGCAACCGCCATTTCGCGACCGACGCGGATGAGCTCGCGCAGCAGCGCGAGGTCATAGATCTGCTGGGCGAAATCGCGAGCGGCGATGAGCGCGCCCGAATGTTGCGTCAATCCGGCGAGATAGGCGGGGCCGCCGAGCTCAATGATCGCCGGATCGGCCTCGAACAGTGGTTTCAGCGTGACCGGGGTGGCGGCCATCTTGCGATCGCCGAGCTTGAGGATCGCCTCGTAGATGCGGCCGTGCAGCGGCTCGGCGAAATGCTGCGAGCCGAGCACCATCATGACGTCTTCGACCAGCCGGTTGTCGATCATCAGCGCGCCGAGCAGCGCCTGCTCGGCTTCGAGATTTTGCGGCAGGGTGGCCACATCGGAGACAGGTTCGACGACCCGCAGAGGCAAGCTGTTCATGGCGCCAACTATCGGCCAGCGCGCCGATTTCGGCAATCGCACCGGTGGACAGCCCTGTGGAGCATTTTCGGACAAGTCTGTCAGAGTCTTTTCAAGCCACTGATAAAGAAATAAAATAAATTTTTGAGCACCGGGTTTCCCAAAGCAAACGGGGTGCACGGGGTCGTCTCCTGCCCGCCGGAGGCGTGACTTTCGCCGGCGCCGCCGCTACAGCCTGCGGCGTGTCGAAAATTCCCGCCAATACCGCCCGTTCCGCCGCCCGACTGGGGGCCGTGCAAGCCTTGTACCAGCGCGAGATGGGCGGCGATGCGGTGCCCAAGCTGCTCACCGAGTTCCACAACCACCGGTTGGGGCAGGAGATCGAGGGCGCCGATTATGCCGATGCCGACAGCGCGTTGTTCGACGATGTGGTAACCGGCACGGTGGCGCGGGCCGACGAGATCGACGCGCTGATCACGGCGGCACTGGCGAGCGGCTGGTCGATGGACCGGCTCGACCGGCCGATGCGGGCGTTGCTGCGTGCTGCAACATATGAACTGCTGGCGCGCGCCGATATCGCCGCAGCAACGGTGATTGACGAATATATCGACATCAGCCACGCTTTTCACGAGGACAAGGAGGCCAAGTTCGTCAACGGCCTGCTCGACACCGTGGCGCGGCGGGTGCGCGGCTGAGCGTGGCGGAGCGCGATTTCATCGCGCAAAGGCTGGCGCCGCTGGCCACGAGTGCGGCGGCGCGCGGGCTCGCCGATGACGCGGCAGTATGGACTCCACCGCTGGGTCGTGACCTGGTTTTCACCCATGATGTGCTGGCGTGCGGGGTGCATTATGTGCCCGGCGACCCGCCCTCCGACATTGCCTGGAAACTGCTGGCGGTGAACCTGTCCGACCTCGCCGCGATGGGCGCGGCACCGTGCGGGGTGTTGCTCGGGTTGGGGCTGTCGGCGGCCGAGGATGATGACTGGCGGGCGGCGTTTAGCGCCGGGCTGGGCCGGGCGCTGGTGCATTTCGGCGTGGCGCTGTGGGGCGGTGATACGGTGACCGGCCTGGCCGCGGCGGTGCTCGGGCTGACCGCGGTGGGCAGTGTCGAGCCGGAGACGGCGTTGTCGCGGTCGGGCGCCAAGGTTGGCGATGACCTGTGGGTTTCGGGCAGCATCGGTGATGCCGGGCTGGGGCTGGCGATTGCGCTCGGGCACGCGCCGCATGATGCCGCGCTGCTCAAGCGGTTTCGCCGGCCGGAACCGCGGCTGGCACTGGGTCGCGCGCTGATCGGCACCGCGAGCGCGGCGATGGATGTATCGGACGGGTTGCTGATTGATGCCGACCGACTGGCGCAGGCGAGCGGCGTGGCGCTGGCGATTGATCTGGGGGCCGTGCCGGTGTCGGATGCGGCGGCGGCGCGTTGTCCGACGCTGGCCGAGCGCATTGCGTTGACGACGGCGGGTGATGATTATGAGCTGTTGTTCACCGCGCCACCGGGGGTTGACGTGGCGGCGTTGTCCGGGCGCACCCCGGTGACGCGGATCGGTGCCGTCACGGCGGGCCGGGGCGTACGGCTTGCCAATCAGGGGGTCGATGTCACCCCGGCACGGCTGGGCTGGGAGCATTGAGCCTGTATTAGTCGGCAAATGCGGCAGGATGGCACACGAATGCTTGCCTTCGCCGGTCTGCTTTGCCATGACTCGTTCATATTGATGGCACCCGCGCCGGTTGGCGGTTCAACAAGGGTGCGCAATGCTAGGGGCGGAATTACCAATGGATATAGTTGCTATCGCCATCGGCTGCGGCATCGTCGCCGTCGGTTATGGGGTCGTTACGTCGCGCCAGGTGCTGGCGGCATCGCCGGGCAATGCCCGCATGCAGGAGATCGCCAAGGCGATCCAGGAAGGCGCCGGCGCCTATCTGACCAAGCAATATACCGCCATCGCCATCGTCGGCGTGATCGTCGCGGCGCTGGTCGCGGGCTTTCTGGGGGTCATTCCGGCCGTGGCCTTTGTGCTCGGCGCGGTGCTGTCGGGCGTTACTGGCTTTATCGGCATGAACATCTCGGTGCGCGCCAATGTGCGTACGGCCGAGGCCGCGCGCCAGTCGCTGCAAGCTGGCCTGACCATGGCCTTCCGCTCTGGCGCCGTCACCGGTATGCTCGTCGCGGGCCTCGCGCTGCTCGCCATCGCCGGACTTTTCTATGCGCTCCTGTCGTCCGGCCTTGCGCCGACCGACCGGCCGGTCATCAATGCGCTCGTCGCGCTGTCATTCGGCGCGTCACTGATCTCGATCTTCGCGCGGCTGGGCGGCGGCATCTTCACCAAGGCAGCCGACGTGGGCGCCGACATGGTCGGCAAGAACGAGCTTGGCTTTGATGAAGATGATGACCGCAATCCCGGCGTTATCGCCGACAACGTCGGGGACAATGTCGGCGATTGCGCCGGCATGGCCGCCGATCTGTTCGAAACCTATGTCGTCACCATCGGCGCCACCATGGTGCTGGTCGCGCTGCTTATCGCCGGGACGGATGCCGCAAAGCTGATGACACTGCCGCTGCTCGCTTGCGGTGTCTGCATCATCACCTCGATCATTGGCACTTATTTCGTGCGGCTCGGCGGTGGCTCGATCATGGGGGCGCTTTACAAGGGCCTGCTGGTCACCGGGCTCCTGTCGATCCCGGCGCTGTGGTTCGCCACTGCGGCGATCTTCCCCGACATGAACGCCATCATCGGTGCCGATCCGGCAGCGATCGCGGCGGGCGAGACCGTGACTGTTGCCGGCGTTGTCGGCGGCTTTTCGGGCCGGGCGCTGTTCTACTGCATGCTCGTCGGGCTGGCGGTTACCGCGCTGATCGTGTGGATCACCGAATATTATACCGGCACCGATTATCGCCCGGTGCAATCGATCGCCAAGGCATCGGATTCGGGCCATGGCACCAACGTCATTCAGGGCCTTGCTGTCTCGATGGAATCGACGGCGCTGCCGACGCTGGTCATCGTTGTCGGCATCATCGCCACCTATAAGCTGGGTGGCCTCATCGGAATCGCCTTCGCCGCCACCGCCATGCTGGCGCTGGCCGGTATGATCGTCGCGCTCGATGCCTATGGTCCGGTGACGGATAACGCCGGCGGTATTGCCGAAATGGCCGGTCTCGATGGCGAAGTGCGCCAGCGTACCGACGCGCTCGATGCCGTTGGAAACACCACCAAGGCCGTGACCAAGGGCTATGCCATCGGTTCGGCCGGTTTGGCCGCGCTGGTGCTGTTCGCGACCTATACCGAAGATCTGGCACAGTTCTTCAAGGCTGTGACCGTCGATTTCTCGCTATCCAACCCCTATGTCGTCGTCGGGCTGCTGCTCGGCGCACTGCTGCCCTATCTGTTCGGCGGCATGGCGATGACGGCAGTCGGGCGCACCGCACAGGCGGTGGCGCAGGATATTCGCGCCCAGTTCCGCGAAAGCCCCGGCATCGCTACACGCGAAGTCCGCCCCGATTATGCCCGCACCGTCGGGCTGGTCACCGCCGGCGCGATCAAGGAAATGATCATCCCGTCGTTGCTGCCGGTGCTGGCGCCGATCGCGGTATATTTCGCCGTCACCGCCGTCGCTGGCCAGGGCAATGGTTTTGCCGCTTTGGGTGCGCTGCTGATGGGCGTAATCATCTCTGGCCTGTTCGTCGCGATTTCGATGACGAGCGGCGGCGGCGCCTGGGACAATGCCAAGAAGGTCATCGAACAGGGCGCCTATGGTGGCAAGGGTTCGCCGGCGCATCAGGCGGCGGTCACCGGCGATACCGTGGGTGACCCGTACAAGGACACCGCCGGCCCGGCGGTCAACCCGATGATCAAGATCACCAACATCGTCGCGCTGCTGCTGCTGGCGACGCTCGCGCACTGATCTGCGCGCGCACGGATCGAAAAATCGGGGCGGGCCAGTCGGTCCGCCCCTTTTTTGTTGCGGCGCGCCTGTTACAATCGCTGTTCATCGAAAGGATCGGCCATGCAGGAACTGCCCCCCGGAGCCCCCGCCACGCTGGGCGAAGCCTTTGGCCTGATCAATGCGACGACGCATCCCGGCGTCGATGTGCTCAAGGTCATGGTGCTCGTCGAAGCCGCCGGCAAGCGGCTGTATGAAGATCTTGCCGACCAGGTCGCCGACCCGGCGGTCAAGGCGCTGCTCTGCCACAATGGCCGCGAGGAACTAGCACACGCGCATCGTGTCGCCCGCGCTATCGGTGCTCTGACTGGCAGCGATTATCCGGTGCCGGCACCCGAGGCCAACCCCTATCTCGCCAACCCGGTGCCGGCCAAGCCGGTGACGGTCGAGATGCTCAACGGACTGGCGGCGGCCGAATTCGGCGGTGAAGCGCTTTATGAAAAATGGGCCACCACCATCGGCAATGCCGAGGCTGCGGCGCTGTTCCGCCTCAATGGCGCCGAAGAAAGCCAGCATGGCGCGCGCCTGCAACAGGCAGCGGCTCTGCTCGCAGCATGAAGATATCGACCATGCTGCCCGCCCCGCTGTTCGCGCTGGCCCTGCTGATGCTGCCGGTGGCGGCGCGTGCGGCGATCACCGATGCCGAACGCGCCGCGATCACCGGGGCTGTCGATGGCCGCGCCCCGGTGCTCGCCGATACGGCCAGGGCGATCTGGGGCTTTGCCGAAGTCGGCTATCAGGAAAGCCGCAGCTCGGCGCTGTTGCAAAAACAACTGCGGGCGGCAGGCTTCACGGTGACACCGGGGGTGGCCGGCATGCCGACAGCCTTTGTCGCCAGCTTCAAATCGGCCCCGGGCCCGGTCATCGCCATCCTCGCCGAATATGACGCGCTGCCCGGATTGGCGCAGACGGCGGCTCCGGCGCGCAACGCCATTCCCGGCCAGGTTGCCGGCCACGCCTGTGGTCATAATGTTTTTGGCGCGGCATCGGTAACGGCAGCCATTGTAGTGCGCGACTGGATGAAGGCCAACGGCGTTGCCGGTGAAATCCGCGTTTATGGCACGCCGGCCGAGGAAGGCGGATCGGGCAAGGTCTATCTCGTCCGCGCCGGGCTGTTCGACGATGTGTCAGCAACGCTGCACTGGCACCCAAGCGACAGCAATGGCGTGTCGGTCGGCAAGAGCCAAGCCAATATCAGCGGCAAGTTCCGCTTCCACGGCGTGTCGTCGCACGCGTCCTCGGCGCCGGAAAAGGGCCGCTCGGCGCTCGATGGCGTCGAGATCATGAACGTGGCGACCAATTATCTGCGCGAGCATGTGCCCATCGGCACGCGCATCCATTATGTCACAACCAATGGAGGCGATGCCCCCAATGTCGTCCCCGATTTTGCCGAATCCTATTATTACGTCCGCCATACCGATCCGGAGATCGTCAAATCGGTGATGGGGCGGGTGAAAAAAGCTGCCGAAGGCGCCGCCATCGCCACCGGCACGACGGTGGATTTCGAAGCGACCGGTGGCGTTTATTCGATGCTCGGCAATGATACGCTCGCCGGCGTCATGCACCGCAACCTAGCCGCTGTCGGCGGGGTGACATGGAGCGCCGAGGAAAGCCGCTGGGCCGATGCCATTGCGCCGACCTTGCCGACGAAACGTCTGCTGGCGTCGGTTGCC
>CAJAHV010000414.1 GCA_903939555.1 uncultured Alphaproteobacteria bacterium
CCGAAGACCGTATCCCCTGGGCTGGGCACAATGGCCGCTGGGCGGCGCGCGCCGTGATGCGGCGCATCGAACAGGCGCGGCTGGCCCTTGTTTTCGTCAACACCCGCGCCATTGCCGAGGTGATTTTTCGCGACCTGTGGAATGAAAATGACCAGTCGCTGCCGATCGGTATCCACCATGGCAGCCTGGCCCCCGAAGCCCGGCAGAAGGTCGAGGCGGCGATGGCATCGGGCCGCCTGCGCGCCATCGTCGCCACTTCCAGCCTCGATCTCGGCATTGATTGGGGCGATGTTGATCTGGTCATCCAGATGGGAGCGCCCAAGGGGGCCTCGCGGCTGCTGCAACGCACCGGCCGCGCCAACCACCGCATGGACGAAGCCAGCCATGCGCTGGTCGTGCCCGGCAATCGTTTCGAATATCTCGAAGCACTGGCGGCGCGCGACGCGGTGCTGGCCGGCGAGCTCGACGCGGATATATTCCGTCCCGGCGGGCTCGACGTGCTGGCCCAGCATATCGTCGGCGTGGCGGCATCGGCGCCCTTTGCCGCCGATGACTTGTTCGCCGAAATCCGCAGGGCCGCGCCCTATGCAGGCCTGTCGCGCGCGCGTTTCGACGAGGTTTTGGCCTTCACGGCGACGGGCGGCTATGCGCTCAAGGCCTATGAACGCTTCCAGAAGCTGGTGCTCGGCCGCGACGGGCTGTGGCGGCTGACGCATCCGCGGCTGGCGGTGCAGCATCGATTTAATTCCGGGACGATCGTCGAGGCGGTGACGATGAATGTCGTCTTGGGCCGCGGCAAAGGGCCGGGGGGGCGCCGGCTCGGTCAGGTCGAGGAATGGTTCGGCGGCCAGTTGCGGGTCGGCGACAGCTTCATCTTCGCCGGGTTGACGCTGGCGGTGACTGGCTTTGACGGCCCCGATATCCATGTCCGGCTCGGCAAGGGCAATCCGAGCGTGCCGACCTATGTGGGTGGCCGCATGTCGTTGTCGACGCATCTTGCGGCCCGCGTGCTCGGGCTGTTCAACGCGCCCGAACGCTGGGCCGAAATGCCCGGTGATGTGCGCGAATGGTTGGAGATGCAGCAGCACCGTTCGCGCCTGCCGGGCGTCGATAGGCTGATGATCGAAAGCTTTCCGCGCGACGGGCTGTGGTTCATGGTCGTCTATGGCTTTGCCGGTCGCAACGCGCACCAGACGCTGGGCATGCTGCTGACCCAGCGCATGGAGGCGGCGGGATTGCACCCCCTTGGCTTTGTCGCCAGCGATTACATGGTGGCGGTGTGGAGCCTCGAACCCGTCACCGATCCCGCGCCGCTGTTCAGTGCCGAGGTGTTCGAGGCTGAACTCGCCGAATGGATGGCGGCGTCGCCCTTTCTGCGCCGGGCGTTCCGCGAAGTCGCGATCATTGGCGGACTGATCGAGCGCGCGCTGCCTGGCCAGCACAAATCGGGCAAGGCGATGAGCGTATCGTCCGATCTCATTTATGACGTCCTGCGTCGTCACGAACCCGGCCATCTGCTGCTCACCGCGGCGTGGCACGATGCGCGTGGCAAGCTGACGGATATCGACCGGCTGGCGCGGCTGCTTGAAGCGGCGGCGACGTTGGAGTTGGTGACGCTCGACCGCGTTTCGCCGCTGGCGGTGCCGGTGTTGCTCGAAATGGGCCGAGAAAGCGTCGGTGGCAGTGCGGATACGGCGCTGCTGATCGAAGCCGCTGCGCTGGCGGCGGAAGCGATGCGGGCGGATTGAGAGGCGATGATTCCGACTGTCACCCCGGGGTTGACCCGGCGTGACAGCCGAGCCGGGGCCCCTACAAAATGAACTTCGACAAATCCGTATCGCGCGCAATCGCGCCCAGTTCGCGCTCCACGTAAGCGGCATCGATCGTCACCGCATCCCCGGCTCGCTCACTCGCGTCGAAACTCAACGTTTCCAACAGCTTTTCCATGACCGTCTGCAAGCGCCGTGCGCCGATGTTTTCCACCGCGTCATTGACCTGTTCGGCGGTGCGCGCGATCGCGTCGATGCCGTCATCGGTGAGGGTCAGTGTCACCCCTTCCGTGCCGAGCAGAGCGGTATATTGCCGAATCAGCGAGGCTTCGGTGTCGGTCAGGATGCGCTTGAAATCCTCGTAGGTCAGGCCCTTCAGCTCGACCCTGATCGGCAGGCGCCCCTGCAATTCGGGCAACAGGTCGCTGGGCTTCGAGACATGAAAGGCGCCGGACGCGATGAACAGGATGTGGTCGGTCTTTACCGGGCCATATTTGGTGGCGACGGTGGTGCCTTCGATGAGCGGCAGCAGGTCGCGCTGCACGCCTTCGCGGCTGACCGAACCGCCGCGCACGTCGCTGACGGCGATCTTGTCGATCTCGTCGAGAAAAACGATGCCATTGGCTTCGGCGCTGCGCACCGCCTCGCGGGCGATATCCTCGTCATCGAGGCGTTTGTCCGATTCTTCGGCGACCAGCGTCTCGAAGGCGGCTTCCACAGCCATCTTGCGGCGCTTGGTGCGCCCGCCCATCGCTTTGCCGAGCATGTCCGACAGGTTGATCATGCCGACTTGGCCGGGCTGCATGCCGGGCATTTCGAAGTTCGGCGCGCTCTCGGCTACTTCAATCTCGACTTCGCGGCCCTTCAGATCGCCGGCGCGGAAGCGATCGCGGAATGCCAGCCGCGTTGCCTCGCTGGCATCCTTGCCGACGAGCACGTCCAGCAGCCGGGCTTCGGCGGCGCTAACGGCGGCCTCCTTAACGCCGACGCGGCGGGTTTCGCGCACCAGTCGGATCGCTTCCTCGACCAGGTCGCGGACGATCGAATCGACATCGCGGCCGACATACCCGACCTCGGTGAATTTGGTCGCCTCGATCTTGAGGAATGGCGCACCGGCGAGTTTTGCCAGACGCCGCGAAATCTCGGTCTTGCCGCAGCCCGTCGGCCCGATCATCAGGATATTCTTGGGGCTGACTTCGTCGCGCAGGTCGTCCGCCAGCCGCTGCCGGCGCCAGCGGTTGCGCAGCGCTACCGCGACAGCGCGCTTGGCATCGGCCTGGCCGACGATATGCCGGTCGAGCGCGGCGACGATTTCGCGCGGGGTCAGGCCGGCATCGGTGGCGTTCATGGTCATCGTCACGTTCATTTGTCCTCCGTGCCGATGGTTTCGACGGTGAGTTGATCGTTGGTGTAGATGCAAAGCTCCGCAGCAATCGCCATTGCCCGCCGCGCGATCGTTTCGGCATCATGGTCCGAATCAACAAGCGCACGGGCCGCCGCCAGAGCATAATTGCCGCCTGAACCGATCGCCGCGACGCCGCCCAGCGGCTCCAGCACGTCGCCTGTGCCGGTCAACACCAACGTGACATCCTTGTCGGCGACAATCATCATCGCTTCCAGCCGGCGCAGGTAGCGATCAGTGCGCCAATCCTTGGCCAGTTCCACTGCAGCACGGGTCAATTGCCCCGGAAAGCGCTCCAGCTTGGCTTCGAGCCGTTCGAACAGGGTGAAAGCATCGGCAGTAGCACCAGCGAAGCCGCCGATGACATCGCCCTTGCCCCCCAGTCGGCGGACTTTCTTGGCATTCGGTTTCATAACGGTGTTGCCCATCGTCACCTGGCCGTCGCCGGCGATGGTGACGCGGCCATTCTTGCGCACCGACACGATCGTCGTGCCGTGCCAATCGGGAAAATCTGCCATGGGGAAAATCGCGCTTTCGCTGCTGAGCTCTGAACTGATAGTCATGTAGGAAGCAGCGTCCCGCCAAAAAAGCCCTGTTTCAATCTTATGGCGTGGTATGTGCTGTGCCCGTCTGCTACCCGCGCCAGATGGCAACCCCCGGCACCCTCATCATTCATGACCTGTCGACGGCGCGACCGTTGCCGCCAGGCGGGCCGGCCATGGCAATCTGGCATTTGCTCGGCCGGGCCTTTTTGGCCCTGGGTGGCTGGCAGGTGCGAGGCGACTGGCCGGCTGATCCGAAAAGCGTCGTCATTGCGGCGCCGCACACATCGAATTGGGATGGCATCTGGATGATTGCCGCTGCCGCTGCCTGGCGCATCCGGTTGCGCTACATGGGCAAGAAAAGCCTGACTACGGGCCCGTTTGGCTGGCTGGTGAAATGGACCGGCTGCATTCCCATCGACCGCTCGCAGAGCAACGATCTTGTCGCCGCGATGAAGGCCAATTTTGCTGCTGCCGACAGGCTTGTCCTTGTTGTGCCTCCCGAAGGGACGCGGGACAGTGTCGCGAAATGGAAATCGGGCTTCTACCATATTGCTGTCGGTGCCGGCGTGCCGATCACCTTTGCTGTCATGGACTATGCGACCAAAAGCGTCAGTCTACCCGCTACTTTCTGGCCAACGGGTGACTATGCCGCTGACCTGCCGGTCATTCAGGGCTTTTATGCCAAGGCGAAAGGCAAATTTGCCGACCAATTCGTGATGACCGGGAAATAGTGCGCGAAGGCCTGCTTGGCGGTCGTGCTTGCCCCGGGCCGGACGATGCTCTACCGCGCGGCGCATGAGCCGCATCGCAACCGTCAGCCGAGCCACCAAGGAAACGGCAATCGAGGTAACTGTCGATCTCGACGGTACCGGGGATTATCATGTCTCGACAGGGATCGGCTTTCTCGATCACATGCTCGAACAATTGTCGCGGCACTCGCTGATCGACATCACGCTGACCGCCAAGGGTGATCTGCACATCGATGGCCACCACACGACGGAGGACAGCGGCATCGCGCTCGGCGAAGCCTTTGCCCGCGCGCTGGGCGACCGTCGCGGCATCACCCGCTATGGCGATGCGTTGATCCCGATGGACGAAACGCTGACCCGCGTGGCGCTGGATATTTCAGGGCGGCCCTATCTGGTGTGGAAATCGGCGTTCACCCAGCCCAAGCTCGGCGACCTCGATACCGAGATGGTCAAGGAGTTCTTTGCTGCCTTTGCCGGATCGGCAGGGATCACGCTGCACATCGAAACGCTGTATGGCGTCAACAATCACCATATCGCCGAGAGCTGTTTCAAGGGGTTGGCGCGGGCGCTGCGGGCGGCGGTGGCGATCGATCCGCGCAAGGCCGATGCGGTGCCCTCGACCAAGGGTACGCTCGGTGGGGCACCGGGAGCGCCGGGTGCCTGAACGCATCGCCGTCGTCGACTATGGCGCCGGCAATCTGCGGTCTGCGGCGCGGGCGCTCGCGGCTGCCGGGGCGGACAATGTCGAGATTACCGCAGATCCGGCGCGCATCGCCAGTGCCGATCGTATCGTGCTGCCCGGTGTCGGCGCCTTTGCGCAGTGCATCACCGCCTTGCGCGGCGCCGCCGGGATCGAGCGGGCACTGGCGGACGCCGTGCAGGGCCGGCGGGTGCCGTTTCTGGGCATCTGTGTCGGGATGCAGTTGCTGGCGACCGAGGGCCATGAACATGGCGTGCACCGCGGTCTTGGCTGGTTGCCCGGTACGGTGACACGGCTGCTGCCCGATGATCCGGCGCTGAAGATCCCACACATGGGGTGGAACAGGGTCTGTGCCGTCAACGCCAGCGATGTGGCGGCAGGCGATGCCTATTTCGTCCACAGTTATCGCTTCGACCCTGACGATGCCGGCGATGTCCGCGCCGTGTCGGACCATGGTGGCACGTTCCCCGCCATCGTCGCGCGCGGCAACATTACCGGGGTGCAGTTCCACCCGGAAAAGAGCCAGGCCTATGGGCTGGCGTTCCTGAAGGCCTGGTTAGCATGATCATCTTTCCCGCCATCGACCTCAAGGGTGGCCAGTGCGTGCGGCTCGCCGAAGGCGATATGGACCGTGCGACGATCTATGCCGATGATCCGGGCGCGCAGGCAAAGCTGTTCGCTGATGCCGGAGCGAAGGTGCTGCATGTCGTCGATCTCGATGGTGCCTTTGCCGGGGCGAGCCGCAATGGTGCGGGGGTAGCACGGGCGATTGCCGGCTTTGGTGGGCGTGTTCAGGTCGGTGGCGGTATTCGCAGCCGGGCCGATGTCGAACGCTGGCTCGAAGCCGGTGTGTGGCGCACGGTGATGGGTACCGCCGCGCTCGAAAACGCCGATCTGGTGCGCGAAGTGGCGCGCGCGCATCCCGGGCGAATCGTCGTTGCCGTCGATGCCCGCGATGGTTTTGTCGCGACGCGCGGCTGGGCGACGCGTTCAACGGTGTCGGTCGCCGAACTGGCGCAGCGCTTCGAAGATGCCGGCGTTGCCGCCTTGTTGTTCACCGATGTCGGACGCGACGGGATGCTGAAGGGCGTCAATATCGATGCGACGCTTAATCTTGCTGCGGCGACTACCTTGCCGGTGATTGCCAGTGGCGGCGTTGCCGGGCTGGACGATATCCGTGCGCTGGTCGGCCAGCCGGGGATCGAAGGGGTGATTACCGGGCGGGCGCTTTATGATGGCCGGCTCGATCTGCGCGAAGCGCTGGCGCTGGCGGGATGAGCCTGGCTGTCCGCGTCATCCCCTGTCTCGATGTCGCCGGCGGCCGCGTCGTCAAGGGTGTCAACTTCGTGGCGCTGCGCGATGCGGGCGACCCGGTCGAGGCCGCGCGTGCCTATGATGCCGCCGGCGCCGATGAACTGACCTTCCTCGATATCACCGCGGCGCATGAAGACCGTGGCACGCTGCTGCACATGGTCGAAGCGACGGCGGATGCCTGTTTCATGCCGTTGACGGTGGGCGGGGGCGTGCGTTCAGTCGAAGATGCGCGGGCGCTGCTGCTCGCCGGTGCCGACAAGGTGGCTGTCAATTCCGCCGCTGTCGCGCGTCCGGCGTTGATTGGCGAGCTTGCCATGCGCTTTGGCGACCAGTGCGTCGTTGTTGCCGTCGATGCGAAATCGGTGGGCCCCAATCCCGACGGGTCGCCCCGCTGGGAAATTTTCACCCATGGCGGCCGGCGGGCCACCGGCATCGATGCACTGGCCTATGCCGTCGAAGCCGCGAGGCTGGGTGCCGGCGAAATCCTGCTCACCAGCATGGACCGTGATGGCACCCGTATTGGCTATGACCTCGCCCTGACCCGGGCGATCGCCGACGCCGTGCCGGTGCCGGTGGTGGCGTCGGGTGGTGTCGGCAGCGTGGCGGACCTTGTCAGCGGTGTCATTGACGGGCATGCCAGCGCCGTGCTTGCCGCATCCATCTTTCATTTTGGCCATGCCTCGGTTGCCGATGCCAAGGCCGCCATGGCCGCCGCCGGTATTGTGGTGCGGCGATGAATGATGACGTCTTTGATCGGTTGATGGCGCGGGTGGTGCTCAACCGCCACGGCGACCCCGCCACATCCTATGTCGCGAAGTTGACCGCCAAGGGCCGCGGCAAGATTGCCCAGAAACTGGGCGAGGAAGCGGTGGAAACCGTTATTGCCGCCATGGCCGGCGACCGCGCCGAAATTATCGGCGAAGCCAGCGACCTGATGTTCCACCTTGCCGTCCTGCTCGCCGATGCCGGGCTGAGTTTCGATGATATCCGCACCGAACTCACCCGGCGCGAGGGCGTGTCTGGCCTGACGGAGAAGGCCGGCCGCAAGGTCTGATTTTATTTCGGCGAACGCTTCGCCAGAATGCGTTGCAGCGTGCGGCGGTGCATCTTCAGCCGCCGCGCGGTTTCCGACACGTTGCGTTCGCACAGCTCATAGACGCGCTGGATATGTTCCCAGCGCACACGGTCGGCGGACATTGGTTCCGGTGGCGCTTCGGGGCGTTCGCCGGTTTCGGCGGAGAGCGCGCGGACAATGTCTTCGGGGTCCGCCGGCTTGGCGAGATAATCGACCGCGCCGGCCTTCACCGCCGCCACGGCAGTCGCGAGATTGCCATAGCCGGTGAGCATGACGATGCGCACTTCCGGGTTGAAGGCACGCAATTCGGCAACCAGATCGAGGCCGTTGCCGTCTTCCAGCCGGATATCGAGCACCGCATGGCCGGGTTTCAGCTTGACGGCTTCGACACGGGCTTCGGCAATGCTGCCGACGGCGGTGACTTCGAAGCCCTTGCGGGTCAGCATTACCTGCAGGCGTTGCCGAAAGGGCGCATCATCATCGACCAGCAGCAGCGGCATCGGGGTGGGCGTGGTTGCCATGGTTTCAATCCTTTTCCGCTTCGATATGATTACGCGGCCAGCGCACGTCGACCTGCGCGCCGCCCTGGACGCGATTTCGGAACAACAGCCTGCCGCCGGTACGTTCGATAAGGGTCGTGGCAATGAAGATGCCCAGCCCGGTACCGCCCGATCCCGAGTGCGAAGGCCCAAGATCGGGTTCCCCCAAGCGCGGCAACACTTCGGCCGGGAAACCCGCGCCATCATCAATCACTGAAATGCCGATTTCGGTCGCCGTGGTGATCGCGCGCAATTCGACCGCCGATCCGGCATGGCGTACGGCATTGGCGACCAGATTCGCGAGGCCATGCAGCAATTCCGGTGATCGCCGCACTGTCGGTTGTGGCGCGGGCGCATCGACCCTCACCGGCACCCGCGCCGGTTGCACGTTGTGCGCGACTTCGTGGAGCAGCACGTCGAGCCCGAGCTGGGCAAAGGGGTCTTCGGCCTCGGCGCGCTGGGCGATGCGTATCAGGATGCTGCGGCTGCGCTTGGCTTCGGATTCGAGCAGGCGGATGTCTTCGCCAAAATCGGGGTCATCGCCCAATTGGTCGGCCAGGCTGTGCGCAACGAGCGTGATGGTGCCCAGCGGCCCGCCCAGTTCGTGCGCGGCCGCAGCGGCAAGGCTGCCCAGTGCAGCCATGCGCGATTCGCGGGTCAACGCTGCTTCCGTCGCCACCAGCGCCCGCGCCCGGTCGCGGGCTTCGGCCGAGACCATCCAGAGATAGATGGCGAGAAAGCCGACCGCGAGAGTCAGCGCCGTTGCCACTCCGAATTGATAGACCGGCGGAAAAGCCGGTGGCGGGCCTATCCAGGGCAACGGCAACGCCCAGAGTTGCAGTACCAGCACCACCGTGCACGCCATCGCGCCGAGCAGGGCCATCGCTCCAGCCGGCAGCAGCGTCGCGGCAATGGTCACCGGTACGATGAGCAGGATGGAGAAGGGGTTGGCGAGGCCGCCGGTCATGAACAGCAATGCGCCGCCCTGCAACAGATCGAAGGCGAGATGCATGGCAAGGTCGCGGCCCTGCAACCGGGCATTGCGGCCGTATAACGTCATCAGCCCGATGTTGAGCACGACCGACGCCGCGATCGCGGCCAGTAGCGACGGCCAGCGCAGCGGATAGCCGAGGTAGAAACCCACGAACAACAGCGTCGCGAGCTGGCCTCCGATTGCGATCCAGCGCAAGCCGACCAGCGTGCGTACGCGCACGCCGGGCCGATCGAACGCGGCAGCGGCAATGGAGGGGCGTTCCATCATGTCGTCCTAGCGATGAAACCGGCCCGCTGCCATGCGACAAAGCGAACGCGCACAGCGCCGGTCAGAGTGATGGTCCCTGAGCCGGTTTTGCCTTGCGTACTGGCAGGTCCTTGAACAACTTGGCGATCTGCGTGGCGCGCGGGTCGTTTGCCGCCAGCGAGCGTGCCGACATCCCGCTGTTGTCCGAAAGGTCGGGATTGGCGCCGGCATCGATCAACAGCTTGGCCATATCGGCATCGCGGCCCTGCACCGCCTTGATCAGCGCGGTTTCGCCCAGCCGGTTTTGCAGATCGATCTGTACCTTGATCTGCACGAAAACCTGCACGCCTTCTGACCAGCGAGTTTGGGCGGCGATCATCAGCGGGGTGTTGCCTTCGCGGTCACGGGCATTGGCGCTGGCACCTTTTTGCAGCAGGAAGCCGACCCAGGCGATATCGCCGCGCTTGACCGCGATGTGCAGTCCGGTGTCACCGGTGTCGCTGTCGCGGGTGTTGACGACGGTGGTGCCCGGCTTGTCGAGGATTTCCTGCGCCTTGGCACCGTCCTTGTCCTTGACGGCCTTGATGAAATTATAGCTGTCGGTGAATTGCGCTGCCGCCGGGCTGGCGAGCGCCAGCGCCAGAATGGCCATTCCCAGGCCCAGTTGCTTCGCGCCGCTGCTCACCAGCTCAATCATCGCCCACATTACAGACTGCATCGACAAGCCTCCCGCGCCATTCTATTTCGGCGCCATGGTTCCGCATAAACGCCTCCGCGCCCAATGAACAGTCGCACCCGCTGGCTGGTGCTTGTCCCCGCCATAATGCTCGCCTTTGTGCTGGGCTGGATGCGCTTCACGACGCCGCCACCCGGCAACATGACCGGGTCGAGCCTGGGCGGTGCCTTCGCGCTGATCGACCAGGATGGCAAACCGGTCACTGATGCCGATTTCAAGGACCGCTATCGTCTGATGTACTTTGGCTACACCTTCTGCCCCGATGTCTGCCCCACCGATGCCGCAGTGCTGTCGCGCGGGCTCCAGGCCTATGAAAAGGCGCGACCTGGCCGCGCGGCGAAGGTGCAGCCAATCTTCATAACCGTCGATCCCGGCCGCGACGATCCGGTGGCATTGAAGGCCTTTGTCACAGCCTTTCATCCGCGCCTGATCGGCCTGACGGGCACGCCGGTCGCCATCGCCGCAGCGCTCAAGAATTATGGTATCTACGCCAGGCAGGTGGCGACCTCCGACCCTGAAAACTATCTCGTCGATCATTTCGCGGTCTTTTACCTGTTCGGCCCCGATGGCGCGCCGATCGCTTTCCTGCCGCATGGCAGCACAGCGGCGGATGTGACCGCAATGTTGGAAACCTATGTCCGCTAAGCCGTTTTGGGAAACCACTCCGCTCGACCGGATGACACGGGCACAATGGGAGAGCCTGTGCGATGGCTGCGGCAAATGCTGTGTCCACAAGTTGGAAGACGACGAGACCGGGCAGATTTTTCCCACCAACGTCGCTTGCCGCCTGCTCGATCCGCGCACCGCGCTGTGCAAGGATTATCCCAATCGCAAGGCGCAGGTACCCGAATGCGTGCGGCTGACCCCGGCCAAGCTTGAAACCATCGACTGGTTGCCCGCCTCTTGCGCCTATCAGCGCATCTACAATGGTGAAGGGCTGGCAGACTGGCACCCGCTGGTCTCGGGCGATCCGCAATCGGTGCACAAGGCCGGCATCTCGGTGCGCGGCAAAACGGTTTCCGAGGACGATGTTGGCGATCTCGAGAACCACATCATCGAGGGCGACCTCTGAGCCTGTTCCGCCGCGCTGAACTGCCGGCGACGGTCACCGTCGCCGGGCGCGACCTGCCGGTGATCGCCGAGCGTCACCCCGCCGCCCGCGCCATCAAGCTGCGCGCTAACGCCGCGCTGGGCGTCGTGCAGATCAGTCTGCCGTCGCGCGGTGGCGTTGCCGAGGCGCTTAAACTGCTCGACAGCCATTACGGCTGGCTGGCGGCGCAGGTGGCGAAATGGCCGCAGCCGCGCCCGATCCGGCCGGGTGCCCGCATCCCCTTCGACGGTGAGGATCTGACCATCGATTGGCACCCCGCCCATAAGCGCACGCCGATGCGGTGCGGCGACCGGCTGGAAATCGGCGGCCCTGAACCCTTGCTGGCGGCGCGTACCTTGCGCTGGTTGCAGGCCGAAGCGCTCGCCGACCTGACGTCATCGACCCGGCGCTTTGCCGCCATGGTCGAGCGCGAGGTGGCGCAGGTTCGAATCGGCGATCCGCGTGGCCGCTGGGGCAGTTGTGCTGCGCCGCGGCCGGGGGAGGCGGCGCGCATCTCCTATAGCTGGCGCCTGATGCTTGCCCCGGCGTTCGTGCGCGACAATGTCGTCGCCCATGAAGTCGCGCATCTGGTGCACCACAACCACAGTCAGGCTTTCCATGCCTTGCACGCCAGCCTAGACCCGCACACGCCGGCAACCAAGCGCTGGCTGGCGCGGCATGGCGCCGGGCTGCACTGGGTGGGGCGAGGGTAAGCGGGGTCTACCGCAGCAACGCCAGCAACGCCGTGGCATCAGGCTCCGCCGCCGCCAGCGCCGCCGCCACCATGGCGCGATAACGCGCCAGCACCATCGTGCCAGCCGGGGTTAGTCGCGTGCCGCCGCCCCCACCACCGCCCTTGCTGGCGGCGACCAGCGGTTCGGCAAAGCTGGCATTGATGGTTTCGACCATCACCCAAGCGCGACGATAACTCAGGCCCAGCGCGCGGGCGGCGGCGGCTATCGAGCCGGTTTCGGCTATGGCGACAAGCAAATCGGCCTTGCCGGGGCCGAGCGCGATCGCCTCGCCATGGTGCAACCGCAGCGCCAGGCCCAGCCGTGCCGCCATCAGGCCTCGAAATGGCCCTCGGTCTTGCTGCGCAGATCATCGAGGCTGACGCCGGGCGCCAGTTCGATCAATTTGAAGGGCGCGCTGCGCGCCGGGCGGGCAAGTACGGCAAGATCGGAAATCACCATATCGACGACGCTCTTGCCGGTTAGTGGCAGGGTGCAAGCCTTTTTGAACTTGGCCTCACCCGACTTGCTGTTGTGTTCCATGAGCACAATGATGCGCTTGACGCCGGCGACAAGGTCCATTGCACCGCCCATCCCCTTGACCATCTTGCCGGGGATCATCCAGTTGGCGAGATCGCCGTTTTCGGCGACTTCCATGGCGCCCAGAATGCTCAGGTCGATATGGCCGCCGCGGATCATCGCGAAACTGTCGGCGCTGCTGAAATAGCTCGACCGGCGCAATTCGGTGATCGTCTGCTTGCCGGCGTTGATCAGATCGGCATCGACTTCGTCGTCATAGGGAAATGGCCCCATGCCGAGCATGCCGTTCTCGCTTTGCAGGGTGATGTCGATGCCCGGCGCGATGTGGTTGGCGACCAGCGTCGGCATGCCGATGCCGAGGTTGACGTAAAAGCCGTCCTGCAGTTCGCGGGCAGCGCGCGCCGCCTGTTCGTCACGGTTCCAGGCCATCGGACAATCCTATTTGAGGGCGGCGGCAAGGGCGCTCGCCTTTTCGGGGGGCAGGGCGGTCAGGATGGCGGTGCGGGTCATCGCCTCCAGTTCGGGCAGGGTCATGTGGCGCTCGGCCAGCCCGATCACATCGACCAGCAGGTCATAGCCCAGCGCATGCGCCTGTTCCTCGCGCTCGATCAGCAGCGGCACGGCAAAATCGACCATGGTGGCGCGGTCATGGCTAGGGATGAGATAGCGCAGATCGCGCACTTCGCGGGCCGAGAGCGGGCGTTCGCGGCGATTGCCGATGGTGAAACCCCAATAGCCGAGCCGATAGGCTATGCCGCTCAGTGCCGCCGGCCGGGTCAGCGGCTTGAGCAACGGCGTGATGGTGATCCGGTCGTCATCGGCCTTGACGCGCAATACCGGCTCGCACTCCAGCCGTTCCCATGACGGGCGCCAACCGAGCAGCGTGAACAGCCGGGCGATCATGCCGCTTCGCGGCTCCGCACGGTGCGCTGTTCGATGCGTTTTTCATAATCCCGGCCGACGAACAGTCTCTGTACGAAGATGCCGGGGGTATGGATGTGATCCGGATCGAGGGCTCCCGGCTCGACGAGTTCTTCGACTTCGGCGATGGTCACCTTGCCGGCGGTCGCCATCATCGGGTTGAAATTGCGTGATGTCTTGCGGAAGACCAGATTGCCATAGGGGTCGGCCTTCCACGCCTTGATGATAGCGAGGTCGGCGGTGATGCCGGTTTCGAGGATATAGTCCTCACCGTCGAAGGCCTTCACTTCCTTGCCTTCGGCGACCAGTGTGCCGACGCCGGTCTTGGTGTAAAACCCGGGAATGCCGGCGCCACCGGCCCGGATGCGTTCGGCAAGCGTACCCTGTGGGTTGAATTCGAGTTGCAGTTCGCCGGCGAGATACTGCCGCTCGAACTCCTTGTTCTCGCCGACATAGCTCGACACCATCCGGGCGATCTGCCGGGTTTCGAGCAGCAGCCCCAGCCCGAAGCCATCGACCCCGGCATTGTTCGAAATGCAGGTCAGCCCCTTCACGCCGGTATCGCGCAGCGCGGCGATGAGTTTTTCCGGGATACCGCACAGGCCGAAACCGCCCGAAAGGATCGACATGCCATCGAAAACTACGCCATCAAGGGCGGCGCCGGCGTCGGGATAGATCTTGCTGGGCATTGGCAGGCAGCTTTCTGGTTGCGCCGTACCGGATTAGCGCATCTGCTGGCATGGTGCCAACAACTGACGTGGTGGATTCGGCCGTTAACCGCATCGCGGTCGAAATCCGCGCGACAAGCCGAGACGGCGTTGCTAGGTGCGCAGCTATGGATACGCTCGATTTCGCCATTGCCGAAGCCCGGCGCTTTCTTGGTTCGCTCGACACCCGCCCCGTGGCGTCGCGCGGTACCCCGGCCGAAATGCGGGCGCCTTTGCCAGCGCATTTCCCCGCTGCCGGCATGCCGGCAGCCGACGTCGTCCGCGCCATTGCCGCGGCCGCTGAGCCCGGGCTGACCGGCAATGCCGGCGGGCGATTTTTTGCCTGGGTAAAGGGCGGGGCGCTGCCGGCGGCGCTGGCGACCGACATCATGTGCTCGGCGTGGGACCAGAATGCCGTGCTCGCATCGACCAGCCCCGCCGGTGCAGTGCTCGAGGAAGTCGCGGGGCAGTTCCTGCTAGAAGCGCTGCGCCTGCCGGCGGATGCCAGCTATGCTTTTGTCACCGGCTGCCAGATGGCGCATGCGACCGCGCTCGCGGCGGCGCGCCATGCCGTGCTGGCCCGCGTCGGCTGGGATGTCGAACGCCAGGGGCTGTTTGGGGCGCCGCCGATTCGTGTCCTTGCCAATGCCCATCACCATGGCTCGTTGACTCGGGCACTGCGTTTGCTGGGTTTCGGGACCGATTGCATCGTGCCGCTGGGCGGTGACGAGCCTGGCCGGGTGAGTGTGGCGGCGCTGACGGCGGCGCTGGCCGCAGCGCCGGGGGCGCCGACGATCGTGGCGCTAAACGCCGGCGACCTCAACATCGGAGCGTCGGACGATTTTGCACGGCTCTGCCCGATTGCGCGGGCGGCCGGTGCCTGGGTGCATGTCGATGGCGCCTTCGGGTTATGGGCCAATGCCAGCCCGCGCTTCGCGCCGCAGCTTGCCGGCGTGGACTTGGCAGACAGTTGGGCTACCGATGGCCATAAGTGGCTCAACACGCCCTATGATTGCGGCATGGCGATCACCCGCGACCCGGCGGCGCACAGCGCGGCGATGCGGATGACGGCGGCCTATCTGACAACAGGCGGCGCCGTACGCGACCCGATGGATTTCACCCCTGAATGGTCGCGCCGTGCCCGCGCCCTCCCGGCGCTGGCGGCGCTGATGGAACTGGGCCGCGACGGGCTGGCGGCAATGATCGAGCGGTGTTGCGATCATGCAGTTGCGCTTCATGATGGCATTGCGGCGTTGCCCGGCGCCACCGGCTTGGCGCGGCCGGTGCTCAATCAGGGGCTGGTTCGCTTCGATGCCGCCGACGGACGCAATATCAGTGATGCAGTGATCGCGGCGATCAACGCCAGCGGCGAAGCCTTTCTGAGTGGCGGCATCTGGAACGGCGAGCGCGTGATGCGGATCAGCATCTGCGGCTGGAACACCAGTGCCGACGATGTGGCGCGAACAGTGGCGGCGGCAAGGGCGGCGTTGGCCGGGTTGCGTTAACGCTGCTCGTGCGCTGCCGGTCGCAAGGCGGGTGTCACGCCTGATGTCTGGTGACGACCATGAAGACATGAAACAGGCGGGCTGGACTGCTGAATGTGCACGACCTTAGCCGTGCATCAGCCCCGAATAGCTGTCGCGCAATTCGCGTTTCAGCACCTTGCCGATATGGCTGCGCGGCAGTTCATCGACCAGCACGAGATCGGCGAGGCGCTGCGTCTTGCCGACTGAGGCGTTCACACTGTCGCGCAGCGCTGCTGCGTCGCCGCCCGGTGCCACTACAAAAGCAACCGGCGTTTCACCCCAGCGGTCTGACGCGACACCGACCACTGCGGCTTCGACAACGCCGGGCCTGGTGAGGATGACGGCCTCGATATCGCTTGGGTAGATATTGAAACCGCCTGAGATGATCATGTCCTTGGCGCGGTCCATCAACGTCAGGAAACCTTCCGAATCGATCCGGCCGATATCGCCGGTGCGCAGCCATTTCGAGCCATCGGGAGCGGTCCAGAAGGCCTTTTCGGTCAGGTCGGGGCGATTCTTGTAGCCGTTCATCGTGGCCGGTGACTGGCCGACGATTTCACCCGGGGTGCCCGGCGGCACGTCTTGGCCATCCTCGTCGATGATACGGACGGCGTGGCCATCGCTGGGCCGGCCGACGGTGTGCAGCTTGTCGGGATGCAGGTGCGCCGGGAAGACGAAGCTGACGCCGCCTTCGGTCATGCCGAAGAATTCAACGAGGCCGCCCGGCATGCGGCGCAGCACTTCGGCCTTGAGGTCGGCCGGGAAGGGTGCCGAAGTGCAGAATTTCATCTTGAACGCCAGCTGGTGGTCATCAAAAGCCGGGTCGGCAAGGACGCGGCGATACTGGACCGGGACGAGCATCGTATAGGTGGCGGTATGCGATTCGGCGAGCTTGAGCCAGGCCGTGCTGTTGAATTTGGGCTGCAGGATGACGGTGCCACCCCAGGCCAGGGTCGGGAGGAAAGCCACCAGGGTTGTGTTTGAATAGAGCGGTGTCGACAGGAGCGAGACGGTGTCGCCATCATAGCCGAGAACCTTGCCGCCGATGATGTGCAGCGATCGCATCGCTGCCGACTGGATGATGCCCTTCGGCGTGCCGGTGGTGCCCGATGAATAGATGATATTGAAGGCAGCGTTTTCATCGAGCGGCGGCATTGGCGGCACGCTGGCGCCGGGGTCGATCCAGGCATCGAGATCGTCGAGATCGACGAGGTCGCGGTCGGCGAGAACGCCGGCAAAATCGGCACGCCCCGCAGCATCGACAAAAACCAGCCGGGCGCCCGAATCGGCCACCATCGCGGCGATCTGGTCGGGCGTGGAGGAGGGCGCCAAGGGGACAACGATGGCGCGCAGTCGCAGGATGCCGGCCCACATGACCGCATAATCGACCGATGAGGCCGCGATGATCGCTACGGTGTCGCCGACGGCGGTGCCCAGTTTCGCGAGCGTTGCGGCGACAGCATTGGCGCGGGTTGCGAAAGCGGCATAGCCGATCTGCCGGTCGCCGCAGATGATTGCAATGTGGTCGGGACGCTCCACGGCATGGGCGACGATGGCGGCGGGAAAATCGAAACAGGTCATGGCGACCAGACTGGCGCGCCGCAGCGGCCGTGTCCAGCCACCGTTCTTGTCAGGCCGGTTGCGCGTCGAGTGGTTGCGCGTCGGGGTGGTCAGGCCACCTTGGCGTCGGCGGGTGCGATCTGGGCAAAAGCCGCGCGTTGATAGGCGAGCTGGCTGGCAAGGCGTTCGCGATGCTCGGGATCGTCGGTGTGTTCGATGGCGGTGGTCAGGGCAGCGATGGCTTCGCGATGAAAGGCTACCCGGCCGTTCATGCGCCGCGCCAGCCGCGACGGCGCCAGCTTGATGATCGGGAACATGATGACGGCCAAGGTGATGACCGTGAAGACGATCGCCATATAGGTGATTGTCGAATGATTCATGACGTCCGAAAAGTTCATGACAAGCCCCAAAGCAAACAGCGGCATGCCGCCGATGGCAATGACATTGCCAGAATCGGCGAAGGTGTAAAGTGCCACGATAACGGGATGCGACGGGCGCGGTGTCAAGAAGGTGCGTAACGCGGGTCACCAAGCCCGGGCCAGACACAAAAAGGGCGACCCCGGCGATTGCCCGGGCCGCCGCTTTTTGTCTCGCGCTTCGCCTTACAGCGAGGTGAGGTTCACCGCAGCCTGCTTGCCGCGACGGTCTTCTTCCAGCTCGAACGAGACGCGCTGGCCTTCGTTGAGGTTGGACATGCCGGCACGTTCGACGGCCGAGATGTGGACAAAGGCGTCGGGGCCGCCGTCTTCACGCTGGATGAAGCCGAAGCCCTTTTGCCCGTTGAAGAACTTGACCGTTCCATCGACGCGCTGGCCGTTGGTGGCCGGGGCAGCATCGCGATCGCGCGGCGGCCGCGCCGGACGTTCGCCATAGGCTTCACGTTCACGCGGCGGGGCGCGATCGGTCACCGGCAGCGGCTCGCCATCGATGACGATGTCGGTTGCCGATACGCGACCGTTGCGCTCGGTCAGGGTGAACTCGAGCGGCTGGCCGTCTGCCAAACCAGTCAAACCGGCAGCTTCCACTGCCGAAATGTGGACGAACACGTCTTCGCCGCCGTCATCGCGAACGACAAAGCCGAAACCCTTCTGGCCATTGAAGAATTTTACAACGCCCTTGGCGGTGCCCAAGACAACGCCCGGGCCCATGTCACGCGGGGGGCGCGGGCCACCGAAGCCACCGCCGCCGGGGCGGCCGCCAAAGCCACCGCCGCCGCCGCCGCCGCCGAAGCGACTGCCACCGCCGCCGCCGCCAAAGCGATCCCCGCCGCCGCCGCCACCGTAGCCACCGCCGCCGAAACGATCACCGCCGCCGCCACCACCGTAGCCACCACCGCCGCCGCCTTCAAACTGGTCGAAACCGCGCTCGCGCTTGTCGAAACCACCACCACGCCCGGAACCACGTCCGCGTCGATCAAAGCTCATTTTCTGTCCAAGTCTTCCATAGTCAGTACAATTTGGTGCCCGTCGGCGGCGATGCGGTAATCTACAAGGCGTCGTAACCGAAAAAACTCCAATCTTGCTTCTACAGTAATTTCCGCGAGTCGGCGAGGGGGATTCGAAAATGATCGATTCTCCCCCCAAGAGCCGTTTTTTTTGTGCCGGAACAGCGTCTCAACGGTTTCGCATGATCAGGCTGGCAGCCAATCCGGCCAGCAGCGCAGCAACCACGGCGGCAATTCCGTAAACGAGACCATGTTGCTGGGCCATCACATAGATCCAACGTTCGAAGCCCGATTTGCCGATGCTGATCGGCACCGACGAGCTGGCGATCACCCGGCCCTTGCGGATAAGATGGATTTCGGCTGTGTAATCTCCGACCGGCACGATGGCGGGAATGGCGATGCGGGCGCGATACAGCACCCCGCCGGTGACCGTGACCGCTCTGGTATCCTCGACGAACAACCGGGCCTTGCGCTTTGCGGCAATCAGCCCGGCTTCGAACGCCCGGGTTTCGCCCTCGCTGGCACCACTGGCCGGGGACAGTTGCAGATTGCTGATGCCGATTTCGTAAATCGCAGTGGTGCGATCGTCAGCGAGATCGGCAATCGGCCGGGTGGTGGCGACGGCATAGAAGCCCGGCACGCTTTCAAACCGGATGCGATCGGTGTTGAGCCAGATCCCCGCCACCCGCGCCTTGCGCCGTACCGTCACCGGCTCTGCCGGGCCGCGCACCACGATGGCGATGTCGGGCGGGGCATCGGGTACGGCGCCGGCAGGATATTGGATGGCGCCGAAAACCAGCAAGTCAGCACCCTTGAAGGTCGTATTTATATCGATGCGGCTCTGGCTGAGCGCGGTGATCAGCGAGGTCGGTGCGGCAGCGACAAGCAATGGCCACAGCAGCAGGGCGAACAGCGCCCTCATTGCAAACTATACAAAGTGTAGCGCGATTCGGGCGGCAGCGTCAGCCCGAACAACAATCCTGCCGCCACTGCCAGCACGATCAGCGCCAGCGCCAACCGCAGCTTTTCGGGTTTCAGCCGCTGCGCCGCCCGAACCCCCAGTTGGGCGCCGGCGACGCCGCCAACAAGCAGCAGCATTGCCAACACGATATCAACCGATTTCGACGAGGTGGCGTGCAAAAGCGTCGTCGCTGCTGTCACGAAGATAATCTGGAACAGCGACGTGCCAACCACCGCGCTCCCCGACATGCCGAGCAGATAGAGCATCGCAGGTACCATGATGAAGCCGCCGCCGATGCCCATGATGACCGTCAGGATGCCGACGATGCCGCCAAGCAGCAGCGGCGCCAGCGGAGAAATA
>CAJAHV010000415.1 GCA_903939555.1 uncultured Alphaproteobacteria bacterium
AGGACAGTGCGTCGATCCGCGGCTCGGCGCTTTATGGCCGGGTGCCCTATTTCACTACGGCAGCAGCGTCGATCGCTTCGGTGGCTGCAATTGCTGCATTGCGGCGACATACGCTTGAAGTGCGGCCGCTGCAGGACTATCATCGTAAATCCGAAGCGTAGCGCCTCCGGGATATGACAGATCGGCTCGATGGAACTCCATCGGCGGTAGGGTCGTTTCTGCACGACAAGAAGGTTGAGTAACAAGAATGGCGACGGTCGAAAAACTGCCCATGCTGGCTGAAGGCCATGCTGTCTTGGCGACCACTTTGCGTCGTCTCAAGGAGATTGAGCGCCCCGAGGTGGTCGAGCAGATCGAGACGGCGCGCGCCCATGGCGATCTTTCGGAAAATGCCGAATATCACGCCGCCAAGGAACGCCAGGGCCAGATCGAAGCCCAGGTCATCGATCTTGAAGATCGATTGTCGCGGGCGGTCATCATTGATCCGCGCACGCTGTCAGGAGACAAGGTGGTGTTCGCCGCCACGGTCCATCTGCTCGACGAAGATGACAAGAAGATCGTCTATCAGATCGTCGGCCAGACCGAAGCCGATGCCCGCATCGGGCGGATCAGCTATTCCTCGCCGCTCGGCCGGGCGCTGATCGGTCGGCGGGTGGGTGAAGAGGTTGAAGTCACGACGCCGTCGGGAGACCGTTACTATACGATCGAGGCGGTCGAGTTCATCTGATTATCGCGCGCCGTCACCGTTGCGCGTCGCAGCGTACATGAAGCCCTTCAAACCGCCGGTCCCCTATGCGACTAATGGTCTAATCGCCCTGTGCGTTGCCGTGCAGGCGATAATTGCACTTGCTGGCCCGGTTTTTGGACGGCAATTGCAATTGCTGCTGGCATTGGTTCCGGTGCGCATCAGTGCTGTGTTCACCGGTGTTGGAAGCCCGGTGACACTGGCAACGCTGGTCAGCTATATCTTCCTGCATGGCGGCTGGCTTCACCTTGGCCTCAACCTATTGTTTCTTGTCTGGGTCGGCCGCTATGTCGAATGGGTAACCGGTCGCTGGGCAATGCTGTCGTTGTTCCTGACCGGCGGCATCGTCGGCGGCGGTTTGCAGGTGGCGGTGGCGCCGCAATCTATGGTCGGTGTTGTTGGCGCGAGCGGCGCGATTGCCGCCGTGTTCGGCGCTTATGCCATCCTGTTCGCGCGTAGCCAGATGGAGCCGCGTAGCATTCTGGGGCTGCGTCTTTCGGGCGAAACGTTGACGGCGCTGTGGTTGGCGGCGGCCTGGATCGGGCTGCAATTGCTGACCGCGCTGGTTTTTAACAGCGGCGGCGGCGGCTTTGCCATCTGGACACATATCGGCGGCTTTCTCGTTGGACTGGTGGCCGCCCGGCTTTGGGGTCGCGGTCCGCAGATAAGCTAGGTCAAGTCTGTCGAAGCGAGCGAAAGTGCCACGATGCGTGCCATACTCTGTCATGAATTGACCCCGGATCGATCGGGCCTGCGTTTTCATCCCGATTGGCCGGAGCCGCCGACACCGGGTCCGGGCGAGGTGCAGGTTGCGGTCAGCCATGCGGCGCTCAACTATCCCGATCTGCTGATGCTCGCCGGCGGCTATCAGTTTCGGCCCGAACTGCCTTTCATTCCCGGCACCGAAGCCAGTGGCCTCGTCACTGCCACAGGGCCGGGGGCCGAAGCCTGGGCAGGGCGATCAGTCATCATCGGAGCGCGCAGCGGCGGCTTTGCCGAACGGATGACGCTGCCGGCAGCGCAGGTGCGCGCTGTGCCGGTCGGGCTGTCGCCGGCGGAAGCTGCCGCCTTTACCGTCGGCGCGTTGACTGCATGGGTCGGCTTGATGGTGCGCGGGCGCTTGCAGGCGGGTGAGCGCGTGCTGGTCACCGGTGCCGGTGGGGGCATGGGGCTGGCGGCCGTGGCGCTGGCTCGGGCCGAGGGGGCAAGGGTCGTGGCGGTTGCTTCGTCAAGCGAACGGCTGTCGTTGGCCCGGGACGCAGGAGCGCATGAAACAATCTTGATAGACCGTGGCGCGCCGGTGATTGATCGCCGTGACATCGATATCGTGTTCGATCCGGTGGGGGGCGCGGTCACCATGCCGGCGATCCGCAGCCTGGCGCGTGGTGGCCGTTATCTGATTATCGGTTTCGTTGGTGGTCGTCCCGATCCGTTTGCGCTCAATCGGGCGTTGATCAAGGAAATCGAGATTATTGGTGTGCGTGCCGGCGAACAGGGCCGTCAGGATCCCGCGGCCGGCCGTGCCCATATTGCCGCGATCGATGCGCGAGCCGCCGTCTTGCGACCGGTGATAGGCCTGGAAGTGCCGCTGGAGCGCGCCGATGCTGCCTTTGCCGCAATGGCTGCCGGCACGTTGAACGGCAAGGCTGTCATTCGGATCTAGGCGAGCAATGGTCGTCCGCTGGCGACGAGCGGACGCGGCAAAACGTCGGGAAGGGGGCTTTCCCGCGACTGCGCGCGAACCCATCGGTGCGCGGCGGCGATCTCGGGTGCCAGCGCTGCTGCCTGTCCGGCCTGTCGTTGCCGCCGTGCCGCATCATCAAACGCCAACGCCGGGTTCTTGGAATAAGTGTTGAACAGCGGCCCGGCCGTGATCTTTGCCACTTCTCCGGTGTCAAATGGCGTGCCGAACAAAGCGCTGGCCGCCATCAGCACCGCGGCGGGTTGGCTGAACAACGCTTCGGCATCGAGGCTTTGGCAATTGGGGAAGCGCGCCAGCGCTGCGGCATATATCCGTATCTGCGCCAACCACAGCGCCGCCGCCCGCCCGCTGTCATCGTCGGGCAAGCTGCCGGCAGCGGTAATGATTGCCGGCCGCAGCGTTTCGGTTATGCCGCGCAGCCATTGCCGGCTCGCCGGGCTGCGCA
>CAJAHV010000416.1 GCA_903939555.1 uncultured Alphaproteobacteria bacterium
GCGACGCTGGCGGCGCTGGAAGGTAGCGCGACGCTGGCGGCGCTCGATGGGCAGGGGCGTGACCTTGTGGCCATCACGGCGCTGGTGCCGCCGCTCATCGCCCGGCTGGTCGGGCGGCCGTGGCAGGCGGCGATGACGCCGGCTTATGCGCGGCTGTGCCTGCCGTTTCTCGCAGCGCTGATGTTGCGCGATGGCCGGATCGACCCGCGCTGCTTCACGCCGCAGGCCTTTGGCGACCCGGAACTGCAGGCGCTGGGCGCGCGGCTGACGATCGCGGTCGATGGCAACCCCGATCCCAATGCGCTGGGTCCCCAGCGCTTCGTGCTGACCCACGCCGATGGCCGCCAGCAGGAAGTCACCACCGCCGCCACCTTCGGCAGCCCGGCCAACCCGCTGCTGCCGGCCTGGCATGCGGGCAAACTGGCTTTTGCCCGCTCGCTTGCCGCGGTGCCGGTGCCACCGGGCGATCCGCTGGTGTTGCTGTGTGGTGGTGGCCATTGATTGCCCACGGCTTCGACCTGAAAGGACCCCTGACATGCGCCTGCTGGTATTGTTCAATCTGAAACCC
The DNA here is from genome assembly GCA_903939555.1 of uncultured Alphaproteobacteria bacterium. Taxonomy (GTDB): domain Bacteria; phylum Pseudomonadota; class Alphaproteobacteria; order Sphingomonadales; family Sphingomonadaceae; genus Sandarakinorhabdus. Next base: position 569 of record CAJAHV010000416.1, read on the forward strand.
GGTGTTTCGGCGGCCGATTACGAACATTGGGCGCAAACCCGCGACATGCCGGCGGTGCGGTCGCTGCCCTCGGTCGACGATTTCCGCGCCTATCGCGTTACCGGTCTGCTCGGCAGCGACACTCCGGCGCCCCATACCGCGTCGAAGCACGCCATGGTTGGGTTGACCCGTTCCAACGCGGTGGAGCTTGGGCCCCTGCTGTCTATGTGACGGGCGAAGCGGTCAACGTCAGCGGCGGCGAGGCAATGCACTGACGTTTACCTCCCTCCCCGCCAGGGGAGGCAGTGGTCCTCAGATCGTACGGGCGATGACTTCGCGCATGATTTCGCTGGTGCCGCCATAGATGCGCTGTACGCGCGCATCGCGCCACATGCGGGCGATCGGATATTCGTTCATGTAACCGGCGCCGCCATGCAGTTGCAGCGCCGCATCGACGACGCGGCCCTGCATTTCGGTATGCCAAAGCTTGGCGGCGCTGGCTTCGGCGGCGGTCAGCTTGTGTTCGAGCAGGCGCTTCAGCCCCCAGTCGATATGCGCCCAGCCGACCTGGAGCTCGGTCTTCAATGACGCCAGCGTGAAGCGGGTGTTCTGGAAGTCGAACACCGTCCTGCCGAATGCCTTGCGGTCCTTGGTGAACTTGACTGCTTCATCGAATGCCCGCTGCGCGCCGGCCTGTGCCGAAATGGCGATGCCGAGGCGTTCCTGCGGCAACTGGCTCATCAGGTAGATGAAGCCCTTGTTTTCCTCGCCGAGGCAATTGGTCATCGGCACACGCACGTCGTTGAAGAACAATTCCGACGTATCGGCCGAATTCTGGCCGATCTTGTCGAGGTTGCGGCCACGGGCAAAGCCTTCGGTGCCGGCTTCGACGAGAATCAGCGATGTGCCCTTGGCACCCTTGTCGGGCTCGGTCTTGGCGACGACGATGATCAGATCGGCGTTCTGGCCATTGGTGATATAGGTTTTCGAACCGCTGATGACGTAGTGATTGCCATCCTTTTTCGCGGTTGTGCGCACGCCCTGCAGGTCGGACCCGGCGCCCGGCTCGGTCATCGCGATGGCGGTGATCAGCTCGCCGCTGATCATCTTGGGCAGATATTTCTGTTTTTGCTCCTCGCTGCCATAGGCGACGAGATAATCGGCGACGATGTCGGATTGCAGGGTGATGCCGGCTGATGATCCGGCATAGGCGAGTTCTTCGTTGACGACGGCGTTATAGCCGAAATCGAGGCCCAGGCCGCCATATTGCTCGGGCACTGTTGGACAGAGCAGGCCGTTTTCGCCGCACGCCCGCCAGAATGCCTTGGAAACGATGCCTTCTTCCTCGAACGTGTCGAGATGCGGGTAAAGTTCCTTGTCGAACAGCTTGCGGACAGTGCCGCGAAAGGCTTCGTGATCGGCGTTATAGGCACCGCGTTCGCTGGTATCGAGCATCTGTGGATCTCCCGTCATCGCTGGTTGTCGTAATTGTTAGCCGAAACGCAGGCGGGCGCGCCACCTGTCTTGCATGTCAGGGCAAAGGGGTGCGACTATATCGCCATGCGCCAGATTGCCCTTCTCGCCCTCGCCCTTCTCGCCAGCCCGGCTTTCGCCGCCGATGATCCCAATCTTGCCCGCGCCCGCGCCGTGCTGAAGGCGCAGCCAATCATCGATGGGCATAACGACTGGGCCGAACAGTTGCGCGGCCAGTTCGGCGAAAAATGGTGGAGCGTCGATTTGATGGCTGATGGCCGCAAGCTGCCGGCGCCGTTGCAGACCGATATTCCGCGCCTGCACGCTGGCCAGGTCGGCGGACAATTCTGGAGCGTGTGGGTCCCGGCCAACATTACCGGGCCGGCTGCGGTCAAGGCGACGCTCGAACAGATCGACATCATTCGCGGTATCGTCGCGCGCTATCCAAAGGATTTCGAACTCGCCGCCACAGCCGCTGACATGCGCCGCATCCAGAAAACCGGCAAGGTGGCGAGCCTGATGGGGGTCGAAGGCGGCAGCCAGATCGACAATTCGCTGCCGACGCTGCGCATGTTCCACGCCCTCGGCGTCCGCTACATGACGCTGACGCATGTCCGCCACAATGACTGGGCCGACAGCGCCAATGAAGCGCCGCGTGCAAAGCCATTGACGGCCTTTGGAGAAGCGGTGGTTCATGAAATGAACCGCATCGGCATGATCGTCGACATCAGCCATGTTTCGCCCGGCACGATGAAGGCGGCAATGGCGGTGTCGAAGGCACCGGTGATGTTCTCGCACTCCTCGGCGCGGACACTGGTCGATCATCCGCGCAATGTGCCCGATGATGTGCTGGCGATGCTGAAGGCCAATGGTGGCGTCGCGATGGTGAATTATGCGCCCGGCTATGTCGGCCGTGCCCGCCAGGAATGGGAAGCCTCGCGCGCCGCCGAGCGTGCCCGCGCCAATGCACCGCCCTATTCCGGCCTGTATATCGGCCAGCCCGAACGCGCCGCCGCCGCACTGGCGGCATGGGAAAAGGCCAACCCGATGCCGCCGGTGACGTTGTCCGATGTCGCCGATCACCTCGATCATCTGGCAAAGGTGGCGGGGCATGACCATGTCGGCATCGGCAGCGACCTCGATGGCATCGACACGACGCCGACCGGGCTTGAGGGCGTTGAAACCTATCCGGCGCTGATCGCCGAACTGCTGAGTCGCGGCTGGAGCGAGGACGACTGCAAGAAGCTCGCGGGCGGGAATATCCTGCGGGTGCTCGAGGCGGTGGAGAAGGTTTCGGCCGGGATGCAGGGCGAGGTGCCGAGCGCGGCTGCGCCGTAAAGCACGCCGCGCTTTCGGCCTTAATCCCGTTCGACTGCGATCGCCGTCGCTTCGCCGCCGCCGATGCACAGCGCCGCGACGCCGCGCTTGCCGCCGGTGCGTTCCAGCGCGGCGACCAACGTCGCGATGATTCGCGCGCCCGACGCGCCGATCGGATGGCCGAGCGCCGTTGCCCCGCCATGGATGTTGAGCTTGGCATGCGGGATGCCGAGGTCGTGCATGGCGATCATCGCGACAGTGGCAAAGGCTTCGTTGATTTCGAACAGGTCGACATCGGCGATGCTCCAGCCGGCCTTTTTCAGCAGCTTCTCGATCGCCGGTACCGGTGCCGTGGTGAATTTGCCGGGTTCATGGGCGTGCGCCGCATGGGCAACGATACGCGCGCGCACTGGCAGGCCCTGCGCCGCCGCCGTGCTGGCGCGGGTCAGCACCAGTGCGGCGGCCCCGTCCGAAATCGACGAGGCATTGGCAGCGGTGATCGTGCCGTCCTTGGCAAAAGCGGGCTTGAGGCCGGGGATCTTGTCGGGGCGCGCCTTGCCCGGGGCTTCGTCGGTGGTGACCAGCGTGTCCCCGCCGCGGCCCGGCACCGTCACCGGGGTCACTTCCGCGTCGAAAGCTCCCGAGGCGATGGCAGCACTGGCGCGCACCAGGCTTTCAATGGCAAAATCATCTTGGGCGGCACGGGTGAACTGGTAATCACGCGCGCTTTCTTCGGCAAAGGCGCCCATCAGCTTGCCCGGGTCATAGGCGTCCTCCAACCCGTCAAGATACATCGAATCCTTGATGGCATCATGGCCGATGCGCGCGCCGCTGCGGTGCTTGGTGAGCAGATAGGGCGCGTTCGACATGCTCTCCATACCGCCCGCCACGATCACCGCCGCGCTGCCGGCGAGCAGGGCATCATGCGCCATGATCGCCGCCTGCATGCCCGAACCGCACATCTTGTTGAGGGTCGTCGCCTCGACCGACAGCGGCAGACCGGCGCCGAGCGCCGCTTGGCGCGCCGGCGCCTGGCCCAGCCCGCCGGGCAGCACGCACCCCATGAAGATCTGTTCCACCATTTCGGGCGCCACGCCCGACCGCGCCACCGCGGCGCGCACGGCGATCGCGCCCAGCGTCGTGGCGCTCACGCCGGCGAGCGCGCCCTGAAAGCCGCCCATCGGCGTGCGGGCAAAACCGGTGATGACAACAGGATCGGCGGGAAGTGTCATGCGGGCTCCAGAGCTTATTGCCCGTTGACATAAGGCCGCCGCCGCCAAAATCAAACCGTGTCGACGATCAAACCGGCGAGCAGCGGCCGGCGATCAATTCGACGCGCACCATGATCGGCGGCACCAGGGTCAACGCATCCGAACCCCGGCCCAGCCATGATTGGTCGCAAGTGCGCCCGGAATGGGGGCTGGCGGGCAATGCCGCCTTCATCGCCGCGCCTTTGGCAGCGGCAACAAGGCGCTGCACAATGTCATCGGTTCGAAGGCAAAGGTGGCGGCGATGGACGAGGTCATCAAGGCCAGTCAGGCGGTGCGCGAACTGGTCGACAACCGCTGGATCCACTTGTTCGCCATGGATGACGGCGGGCGAGTGACGCGCCGCTACGACATCGGGGGCGCCTTGTTGGGCTGGGCTGATACGAAAAGGGCGGCGGTTGATTGAACCGCCGCCCCGTTATTCGCTTATGCTGCCGCGTTGAACGGCTTGTCCTTGTCGGGCCGCAGGTCGCCCGGCAGGCCGAGCACGCGCTCGGCGATGATGTTGCGCAGGATTTCGTCGGTGCCGCCGGCGATGCGCAGGCCTGCCGACCACAGGTACGAGCCTTGCAGCTTGTCAAGTTCGGGGTCGGCGCCCTCGGTCACAAAGCCATCACCGCCGGCCAGATCAAGCGCGAAGGCCGCCATTTCCTGCATCGTCTTGGCAACGACAACCTTGGAAATGCTCTGCTCCGGTCCCGGCATTTCGCCTTTGGACAGGGCCGACAGCGCCCGCAACTGGGTCAGTTTGATGCCTTCGTCGTTGATGTACGACTGGGCGATGCGCTGGCGCACGTCGCCGGCTTCGATGGCTGGGCCGCCATTGGGGGCCTCGACGCCCTTGGCGAGCTTCATCAGCGTTGCATAGCCCGGGGCGTGCTTGGGCTTGCCGCCGACGGCAAGCCGCTCGTGCATCAGCGTCGTCAGCGCGACCTTCCAGCCATCGCCTTCGGCGCCCAGTCGCCAGGCGTCAGGGACGCGGACATTGTTGAAGAACACTTCGTTGAAATCGCTGCCGCCCGACATCTGCTTGATGCCGCGCACTTCCATGCCCGGCGCCTTCATGTCGACGATGAACATGGTCAGGCCCTTGTGCTTGGGCTTGGACGGATCGGTGCGGCACACGACGATGCCGTAATCCGACGCATGGGCAAAGCTTGTCCACACCTTCTGGCCATCGATGATCCAGTCATCGCCGTCCTTGACGGCTTTGGTGCGGATGCCCGCGAGGTCCGACCCGGCGGCGGGTTCGGAGAACAACTGGCACCAGACTTCGTCACCAACCAGCGCCTTGGGCACATAGCGCGCCGCGACTTCGGGGTTGCCATGCGTGAAGACGGTGGGGATGCACATCCCCAGCCCGATCGAATAAAGCCCCGATGGCGCGTGGAAACGGCCTTCTTCCTGACCATAGATGATCGACTGCATCGGCCCCAGGCCTTGGCCGCCGAACGCCTTGGGCCAGGTGATGCCGGTATAGCCGGCGGCAAACTTCTTTGCCTGCCAGGCCTTGGAGCGGGCGATGAATTCATCGAGCTTCCATGGTGTTGCCGGCGGCTCGCGATATTCGTCGGCATTTGCTTCCAGCCAGGCGCGCACCGTGGCGCGATATTCGGCTTCTGCGGCAGTGTCGTTGAAATCCATGGGGTCGATCCCTCTGTTCGGTAGCGCAAACTGCGCCAGAATTGGTGTGAAAGCGCTGCGGCGCGATTACGCAGCCGCGCGGTTGCGCAGTTCGAGCGCGCGGACCAGCCGGTCGGCCCACCAGCCCCGGCCACCCAGCGCGGCGCTGAGCGTGCGCGCCCGGCGGTAATAGAATTGGCAATCGCTTTCCCAAGTGAAGCCGATGCCGCCGTGCAATTGCACCGCTTCCTCGCCGCAGAAGCTGGCGGCATCGAGGCTGGCGACGCGTGCAGCCGCCGCCGCCTGGCGCAGTTCGGCGCCATTGCTGCTGATCATCGCGATGCCGTGCAGGGCATGGGCGCGGGCCAGTTCGATCTTGATATACATGTCGGCGCACTTGTGCTTGACGCCCTGATAACGTCCGATGGTCTGGCCAAAGGCAACCCGGGTCTTGGCATATTCGACCGTCATCGCCATCGCCGACGTGGCCGTGCCGATCGCTTCATAGGCGAGGATGACCGCGGCGCGATCGAGCCACAGCTGGTAATCAGCCGAACTGCCCAGCGGTTCGGCGGCGACACCATTGAGTGTCAGCCGGCCATGGCGGCGGACAAGGTCCATTGTTTCCAGAGTCTCGACCTTGGCGGCGGCAAGATCGACCAGCCACAGCGACGGGCCATCGGCACCAGCGGCGGCGACAATCGCCAGTTGCGCACCAGCCAGATCGGCCACCGGTGCCTTGACGCCGTTGAGCGTGTTCGCTTCCGCCGAGACCGACAGCGCCTGCGGGTTGGCAGAGCCGGGTTCGTTCCAGGCGACAACGGCGATGCAGCTGCCATCCGCGATGCCGGGAAAATACTTCGCCTGTTGCGCCTCATTGCCTGCCATCAGCAGTGCTTCGGTGGCAAGCAGGGTCGATACCAACGGCACACAGGCGAGCGAGCCGCCGGCGGCTTCGGCGAGCATGCACGATTCCTCGGCGCTCATGCCCAGCCCGCCATGGGCTTCGGGGACGCGCGCCGCGGTCCAGCCGAGCGCGGCAATTTCGGCCCAGAGCGCGGCGTCAAAAGCCGGGGCATCCTTGGCCATCGCCTTGCGGGCCGCCGACGTGCCGGCCTTGTCGGCAAACAGCTTCTTCGCCTGGTCGCCCAGTGCCTTGGCATCGTCGGAAAAATCGAAATTCACGAAACGCACTCCCCAATCTTGTCGCGTACCACTTTACGCGAACGTCAACCGGGTTCAACCTCGCATTTGCTTGGGGTTACCAAGGCAGGGCATTGCCCTGGTAGTCGCGATAATGATGGCCGCCATCGCGGAGGGCCTCGAGCACATCGGCGAGCCCGCGCACGCTGTCGGCAATCTCCACTGGCGCCTGTGGCCCGCCCATGTCGGTCTTTACCCAGCCGGGGTGGAGGTTGAGCAGGGTGAGCCCGAGCGGCTTGATCTGTTCGACAAAAAAGCCGCGCGCGATGATATTCAGCCCGGCCTTGCTGGCGCGGTATAATGCCGTGGTGCCCATGTCGTTGAGCGCCACCGAGCCGAGTATCGAGCTCATCAGCGCGATCGTGCCGCCGGGTTTCACCCGGGGCAGCAGGCGCTTGGCGAGCCGGATCGGCGCAATGGCATTGGTCATCATCAGCGCCCCCATTTCGGCGGCGGTCACCGTGTCGACCGACTGGTGCGCCGGGCCATAGGTGCCGGCGTTGACGAAAACCAGGTCGAAAGCCTTACCTGTCAGCGCCGTATCGAGTGCGACGCAACTGGCGACATCATCGATATCGACCGTCGCCAGCGTGATGCCGCCATTGCTCGCGGCGGCCAGCGAAGCGAGTTCGGGTGCATCCCCGCGCGCCGTCGCCGTGACCTGCCAGCCGCGGCCCGCGAGCTCGCCGGCCAAGGCCAGACCGATACCGCGCGACGCGCCGATGATGATCGCTGTCTTGCCGGTCATGGCATTGCTCCTTTTCAAAAGACGGGCCTAGCTCCGCAGCCGGTGCGCCGCCAGATAGGCATAATGCGGCGCACAGGCGTCGGCTACGGCCTCTGCTGCGGCATCGAGCACCGGCAGCGCGGTTTCGGCGGTGCCGAAGCCGGTGGAGGCTTCGACCGCGCCATACCAGTGCGCCGCCCAGACGCCGTCGCTGGCGCGTCGGCCGGCGGGCCAGTGCAGCATCGCCGGATCGAAGCCGATACCCAGCGCCGCGCACAGTGCCGCCAGCGTGCCCGCCGGATCGGCAAGGATATCAGCCGAATCGACTACCGGCGGTGCATGGCCCAACCTCTCGGCCTCCCGGTCGAAATAGGCGCGCTGGCGGGCGACGCCCAAATGCTCGGGCCGCACCTGCACGCGCTTTGCGGCATAGCTGGCGACGACGCGGCGCGGATCGCGGATCAGGAAGGCATGGACATGGCTGATCAGGTCAGCGATTCCCACCGGGCCTTCCATGTGATGCGCCATCTGTTTCTGGTACCAGATCGGGCGCGCTTCGGGCGGCGGGCCGTTCTGGGCGCGGGCTACGCTGGCCCAGTCGCAATCCATCGAGGCGATGACCTGTTCCTTCATGGCTTGGTCATCGCCAGTGTGGCGCAAATAGGCACCGTAAAAGGGTTCATCCGACACCACTGTATCGGCGCGGGCGCCGAAGCTGCGCATCATGGCGGTCGACAGGTTGCGCGGGCCGCTCCACATCGCGATGCGCAGGGTCATGCCGTCGGTATTCCGGGTCGCCCTCGTGCCGCGACATCGGCGGCGATATGGGTGCGATACAGGCCCTGCAACCGCTCGACCATGGGCCCGCGGCCATCGGTGAGCACTCGGCCATCGACGCTGCGCACCGGCACCACCCCGGCAAATGTGCCGGTGACGAACGCTTCATCAGCGCCATAGACATCGGTGAGCGAGAAATTCCGCTCATGAACCACAATGCCATTGGCCTTGCACAGGTTGACGACATTGCGCCGGGTGATGCCATCGAGGCAGTAATCCCCCGTCGATGTCCACACTTCGCCGCGCCGCACGATGAAGAAATGCGTCGAATTGCACGTCGCGACAAAGCCGTGCGGGTCGAGCATCAGCCCTTCGTCGGCGCCGGCCTGGGTCGCCTGGATGCAGGCGGTGATGCAGTTGAGCTTGGAATGCGAATTAAGCTTGGGGTCCTGCACATCGGGGAAACCGCGCCGGACATGGACGGTGAACAAGGTGATCCCACGCGTCGTGGTGACAGGCAACGGGTCCTTGTGCTCGGCGATGATGACGATGGTGGCCGGCGATACGATAACGCGCGGGTCCTGATAGGGAGTCGACCGCAGCCCACGGGTCACCATCAGCCGGATGTGGCACTGTTCCATGCCATTGGCGTCGATGGTGGCGTAGATGCGGCGTTCGAGCGTGGCGCGATCGATGCCGATATCCATGAAGATCGCCTTGGCGCCTTCCCATAACCGGTCGAAATGCTGGTCGAGAAAGGCCACCCGCCCGGCATGGACGCGCAGGCCTTCCCAGATGCCATCACCGAGCATGAAGCCCGAATCAAACACGCTGACCATCGCCTCGGCGCGGACTTTCAGCGCGCCGTTGACGTTGATCAGGATGCTGTCGTTGCGCGGATCGGCATGATGGCCATGGGTGCCCATGGCAGCGGCGGGGTCGGTCATTTGCGAAACAGACTGTCGGCGGCGGCGCGGAATTTCGCGGCACCCTCCCGCTTGGCGCGCGAGCGGGCGATTTCGGCTTCCAGCCCGGCGATACGGTCATCGAGCTCGGCAATCGACAATTTGTCGAGATCCTCGCGCGCCAGTTCGGCAAGGAGATCGGACTTGCGTCGGGGAAGGTCGGGTTCGTCAAACATCGAAGGCCTCATCTGCTGCAAAAGCGTTGACCCGCGCTGCGGCCAAGTCAATATCCGCCGTCAAAGAGGATCGCATATGCCCATACCCGCCACCATGACCGCCATCGATCCCGCTGCTCCGGGCGGGCCAGATGTGCTGGTAGCCGTTACCCGCCCGGTGCCACAGCCCGGGCCGGACGAGGTGTTGGTCAAGGTCGCCGCCGCCGGGGTCAATCGCCCTGATGTGTTGCAACGGCTGGGCCTGTACCCGATGCCACCCGGCGTGCCGACGATCCCGGGGCTGGAAATCGCCGGCATCGTGGTCGCGGTGGGCGGGGCGGTCGAGCGCTGGCGGATCGGTGATGCAGTCTGCGCGCTTGTCGCTGGCGGTGGCTATGCCGAATATTGCACGGCACCCGCCGGGCAGTGCCTGCCGGTGCCGGCGGGCATGGCGATGACTGATGCCGCCGGGTTGCCTGAAACATGGTTCACCGTCTGGTCGAATGTCATGGACCGCGGCCATGCCCGGCCCGGCGAAACCCTCCTCGTCCATGGCGGCACCAGCGGTATCGGTGTCACCGCGATCCAGCTTGGCAGCGCGCTCGGGATGACCGTCATCGTCACCGCTGGTAATGCCGCCAAATGCGCCGCCGCGCTGGCGCTGGGGGCGGCGCATGCCATTGATTACCAGGCGCAAGACTTTGTTGCCGAAGTGGTGCGGATCACCGATGCGCGCGGCGTTGATCTGGTGCTCGACATGGTCGGCGGCGATTATCTGCCACGCAACCTGCAATGCCTTGCCGATGACGGCCGGCATGTCTCCATCGCCTTCCAGCGCGGGCCGCGCGTCGATCTCGACCTGAGTGCGATCATGCGCAAACGGCTGACCTTGACCGGATCGATGCTGCGGCCGCGGCCGATTTCCTTCAAGACGGCGATCGCCGAAACGCTGGAAGGCGCGATCTGGCCGGAATTCGAAGCGAGGCGCCTAGTGCCGGTGACCGACCGGGTGTTCGCGCTGGCCGATGCCGCCGAGGCACACCGCCGGATGGAGGCGGGCGCCCATGTCGGCAAGATCGTGCTGGCGGTGGGCTGATCAATCGCCGCCGGGTACATGCTCGGTACGCAGCGCCCGGCTGCGGCTGGCATAGACGAACAACAACAGCAGCGCGCCTGCTCCCAGGCTATAGGGCAGGGTCACGCCGAGTTGGTACAGGCCGATGCCGATGGCCGGCGCCAGCACGAAGCATGATCCGTTGATCGAAGTGACCGCGCCCGCCACGCCGCCCTGTTCGTCCTGACCGACTGCCAGGCTGGCGCCGGCGGTAAAGCCCGGCCGGGCAAAGCCATAGCCCATCGATGACAGGGCATAGGCGAGGACCAGCCCATAGAAATCCGGCGCCAGCGCCACGCCCGCCGTGCCGATGGCGGCGACCAGCGTGCCGACCCGCATCAGCATGGGCGGGGTCATGCGGAACAGCGGGATCAGCCCCCATTGCACCAGCAGCGTCGCGCCGGCACCCGCCATGAAGACAATAGCGATCTCGTGCTGGGCCTGCACGGCGTTGCCGCCGATCTTGTCGATGATGAGGAAGCCCAGGGCCTGACCGGTGGCGGCCTGGATCGAGCCGGAAAAGAAGCCGAAGATCATGAACGGCAGGATGCGCTGGTCGCGCCACGACAGGCGCGGCGCCCGCCCGATGGCCGCGGCCTTCAGGCTGCCGCCGGTGGCGCCGCCGCCCACGGTCGGTTCGCTGGCCGGGGCGCCATGGGCACGGCCCGACGGCGTGACCGCATCGGCACCAGCACCGATGATGCCGGGAAAATGCGTCGGGTCGTCATCGGGCAGGTAGCGCCGGACTGCCAGCAGCACGACCAGCGCGATGGTGGCAAAGGCGAACAACGGCCCCGACAGGCCGACGGCGCCGATGATGAAGAGCGGCGCCACCGCCGGGCCGATGATGGTGCCCAGACCAAACGCCGATGACAGGGTAGACAGCGCGTTGGTGCGTTCCGATTCGCTCGTCCGCGCCGCGACATAGGCCTGCGCGGCAGGGTTGGAGGCTGATCCGAAGATGCCGAACAAGGACCGCAGCGCGGCGAACAGCACGAAGGTCGCAACCGGGACAAGCAACCCCTTCAAGCCGGCATAGATGACGATGCCGCAGCCCAGCATCGATACGCCGAAGCCGATGACGCCAACCTCCATCAGTCGGCGCCGCCCGCGCCGGTCGGACTGTTGCGCCCAATAAGGCGCGCTAAAGGTCCACAGCAGCGCCGAGAAGGAAAAGATGATGGCGACGAGCATGTCGGGGATATGGATGACCCGGGCAATCGCTGGCAGCACGGTCTGCAAGGCGGTGTTGCCCGCCGCGACGGTCAGCAGCACGGCGAACAGCACGGCGAATTCGCGGCGGGGCAAGGCTATCTGCATTGCTGCTGCATGGGCGAGGCTGGCGCGCTTGCCAAGCCATGGCCGCGCATTTTTGGGATTGCGCCTGATTGCGCCGCGCATCACTGCGGCGCGGTGATGATCGATTTCAGCGCGTCACGGCGCGGCGCGGGTCCTTGAAGCCGAAATCGGCCTTGGACAGATCGGCATTATAGCTTGCCCCCGACAGCCGGGTTTCTGTGCGACCTCCTTGTGCATCGCGCGCCGCCCAGCCGGCGAGAGCGAGACCGCCGGGGGCTGTGGCAGTGCGGGCGAAGGCGATCTCCAGCGTGCCGAATTCGGGACGTTTCGGGTCGCGCGCTTCGACCAGAACGCCGTTGCGGTCCGCCGCGATCACCCGTGCCACGCGCGAAAGATCAGGCTCGGATGACAGCAAAATGCCCAGCGGCGTCGATTTTACCGGCCATTGCGATACCTGTTTGACCTTGTAATCGACAAAGGTAAGCGTGCGGCCATTGCCGACGATCAGCAGTTTCGCCGTGTCATATTGGAAACGTATCTTGCCCGGTCGGGCAAGGTACATCTTGCCGGTCAATATCTTGCCATCGGCGCCGGTCTGGGTGAAATCGGCTGACAGGCTGGTCGTCGCCTTCAGCGAGGCAGCGACATCGGTAAGCGGATCGGCGAGAGCCGGCGTGGCCAGCCCGAGCGACAACAGCAGGAACACGGTTTTCATGTGGCTGTCATGCCCGGGTGCGGATTGCCGGCCCGTGAACGGCGGATCAATTGCCGAGGACGACTTCGGCCAGCTTGACATCGCGGGTGCCGGCCGGGGCATCGATCAGTTCGCGTACAAAGGCGCCCTTGTTGACCGTCGTGGTTTTTGGATCCCCGGCGCTCGACCGGATCGCTGGGTCGATAGTGGCGGCGCCGGCCTTGTCGAGCAATTGCTGTTCGGCGGCAGAACGCGGCGGCACTTTGGCGCCGGGGCCGAAAAGGGCTTCCATCGCAGCGCTCTGCGCATCCTGGCCGACGGCGCGCGGCGCGCCGGGGCGCGGCGGTGCCAAGCTGAAATCCTGCGGCACGACGAGCGGCGCGTTGCGGCTGATCGCCAGTTCATCAGGGGCATTATGCGCGGCAAGCCCGGTCTTGCCGCACGCTGACAGCGCCAGCGCGCCGCCGAGAAGAACCACCAAAACCCTCATGTCCATCATCCTCTTGCCGTCCGGCGCCGTTATTTCTGCGGTGTCAGCACCGCCCGTGTGAGCAACAGTAGCACACCGATACTGATCGCTGCATCCGCAACGTTGAATACCCAGAAATTATAGTCGCGCCAGAACAAGTGCAGGAAATCGACGACATAGCCGAAACGCACCCGATCGACGATGTTGCCGAGCGCGCCGCCGAGCACCAGCCCGAGCGCCAGCACATCGCCGCGCTGCTGTTCGCGCGCGATCCATACTGCCACTGTCGCGGCGATCAGCGCCGTCACCCCGACCAGTCCCCA
>CAJAHV010000417.1 GCA_903939555.1 uncultured Alphaproteobacteria bacterium
ACGGCACCCGATCACGACAGGCAAGCGCTGCCGAACCCGCCAGACCCCGGATGACGGCATGGTGCCACACCCCGGACAAAGCACTGCGCATCGCCGCCACCTCGGCTAGAAGAGGCAGCGATGCCGGCCCCGCTCCCCCCTGCTTTATCTGTTTCCGGGCTCACCAAGGCACTGCCGGGTGGCCGGGTGTTGTTTTCCGGGCTCGACCTGATCGTCGCGCCGGGTGAAATCATCGCCATCATGGGCGAATCAGGCATCGGCAAATCGACCCTGCTCAACCTCATCGCCGGGCTCGACCGCCCCGACAACGGCAGCATCGCCATCGCCGGCGACACGCTTGCCGGGCTAAGCGATGATGCCGCGACCCGCTTGCGGCGTGACCGGCTCGGCTTTGTCTTCCAGGCCTTTCACATCCTGCCGCACCTCACGCTGGCACAGAACATCGCACTGCCGCTGGTGCTGGCCCATCAGGGCGCCGCCGTCGCCCTGCCGGCGGCGCACGCCATGCTGGCCAAGATCGGGCTGGCGGGGCGCGGCGACGATTATCCGGCGCAATTGTCCGGGGGCGAACTGCAACGCATCGCCATCGCGCGCGCCCTCATCCACCGCCCGGCGCTGATCCTCGCCGATGAACCGACCGGCAATCTCGACCCCGAAACCGCCGAACGGATCCTCGCGCTGCTGCTCGCCGAAGCGCGCTCGACCGGTGCCGCGGCCGTCATCGTCACCCACAGCGACCGCGCCGCCGCCATCGCTGACCGCGTGCTGGTGCTGACCGGCGCCGGGCTGGTGCCGCGCGCCACATGACCGCGGGCGTGCCGGTCACCGCCGCACGCTGGATGCTGCTCGGCGAATGGCGCGCGCATCCCGCCCGGGTGGTGACAGCGGCGCTGGCCATCGCCATCGGCGTGGCGCTGGGCTTTGCCGTGCATCTCGTCAACGCCAGCGCACTCGACAGCTTCGAGCGGGCGCTCAGCAGCGTCAACGGTGCCGCCGACATGCAGGTCCGCGCCGCTACCCCGGCGGGCTTTGCCGAAGCCCTTTACCCGCGTCTCGCCCGTCTTCCGGGCGTCGCCGACATCAGCCCGGTCGTCGAACTGCCTGCCCGCGCCGCCCATATCGCCCCCGATATTGCCGGCGCTGGGCGCGGCCGGGTCACGCTCATCGGGCTCGATCCGCTGCGCGCCATCGCGGTCACCCCGAGTCTGGTAGGCCGGCCGGGAGGGGAAGCGGGCGTGCTGCTGTCACGCGCGGCGCTGGACGCGCTCGACCGCCGCATCGGCCGACGCATCACTCTGGTCGCCGCAGGACGCTCGCACGCCTTCACCATTGCCGGCGTGCTGCCCGGCGCCAGTACCGATCAGGCCATTGCGGTCATCGATATCGCGACGGCGCAATGGCATTTCGGGCAATTGGGGCGGTTGCAACGCCTCGATATCCGGCTGGGCAGCGATGCCGATCCGGTGGCGGTGCGCCGCGCCATCACCACGCTGCTGCCCGCCGATGCCATTCTCGCCACCCCCGAGGCCGATGCGCGGCGTACCGACAGCCTGTCGCGCGCCTATCGTGTCAACCTCGAGATGCTGGCGATGGTAGCCCTGCTTACCGGCGGTTTCCTGGTCTATTCGGCACAATCGCTGTCGGTGGCGCGACGCGGGCCGCAATTCGCGCTGCTGCGGGTGCTCGGGCTTCCCCGCCGCGCCCTGCTGGCGCAGGTCCTTGTCGAAGGCGCAGCGCTCGGGCTGGCCGGGTCGCTGCTCGGCATCGCGCTCGGCCAAGCCCTCGCCGATGTGGCGGTTTCACGGCTGGGGGGCGACCTTGGTGGCGGCTATTTCGGCGCCGGCACCCCGCATCTGGGCTTTGCACCCGGCCCGGCGGCGGTGTTTGCCGGCATCGGCATCATCGTCGCGATGGTCAGCAGCCTGCTGCCGGCGCGCGAGGCCGCTGCCGCCGCCCCGGCGGTGGCATTGAAGACCAGCGGCGCCTTGGGCGATCCGCGCCGCGCCGCCCGCTTATGGCCGGGCGCCGTTTTGCTGGCGCTGGGCGGTCTGGCCGCACTGGCGCCGCCCATCGCCGGGCTGCCGTTGCTCGGCTATGCCGCGATGGCGCTGCTTCTCGCCGGCGGTGTCGCTACGATGCCGGCGCTGGTGCGGCTGCTGCTGGCCCCGCTGCGGCGTCTGACCGGCCTGCCCCCGGCGCTCGATCTGGCGCTTAAGCGGCTATGGGGTGCGCCGCAACAGGCCGCCGTGGCATTGTGCGGCATCGTTGCCTCGACCAGCCTGATGGTGGCGATGGCGGTGATGGTCGCCAGCTTTCGCGGTTCGGTCGATGACTGGCTGGTCGCCATCCTGCCGTCGGACATCTATCTCCACCTCGAAGGTGCCGAAGGCGGTGGCCTCGATCCGGCCGGGCAGGCACGGCTGGCGGCGACACCCGGGATCGCCAGCATCGCTTTTGTGCGGCAGGTACCGCTGCGTCTGGCCGCCGATCGCCCCCCCGTGCTGCTCAGCGCCCAGCCGATCGATCGCGCCGCGCCCGGTCGCCGCCTGCTGCTGGTCGGCACGCCGCGACCGGTGCCGGCGGGCGAAACCCCGGTCTGGGTCTCCGAAGCGATGCTGTGGCTTTATGATGCCCGCCCCGGCACGCGGCTGATGCTGCCCATCGGTGGCCGCCTGCAGCCGGTGTTCGTGGCCGGGGTGTGGCGTGATTATGCCCGGCAGTTCGGTGCCATCGCGATGGCCGACAGCGATTATGTCCGCCTCAGCGGCGACGCCGGCAAGAGCGAAGCCGCCATCGATGCCCGGCCCGACACGAACATCGACCGGCTGATCCCCGCCCTGCGCCGCGCGCTGCCGCCCGGGCTGGCGGAACAGGCGCTGTTCGGGCAGCCGCGCCAGATGCGCGCCATGGCACTGACCATCTTCGATCGCAGCTTTGCCATTACCTATGCGCTCGAAGCCATCGCCATCATCATCGGGCTGGTCGGTGTCGCCGCGACCTTTTCGGCACAGACACTGGCCCGGACACGCGAATTCGGCATGCTGCGCCACATCGGCGTCAGCCGCCGCCAGATCGGTGCGATGCTTGGCGCCGAAGGGGCGCTGCTCGGACTGGTCGGCGGCCTTGCCGGGCTGGCGCTCGGCGTGGTGATGAGCCTGGTGCTCATCCATGTCGTCAACCCGCAAAGCTTCCACTGGACGATGGACACCCGCCTGCCCTGGGGCCTGTTTGGCACCCTGCTGACGGCGCTTGTGGTGGCTGCCGCCGGCACCGCGCTGCTTGCCGGGCGACGGGCGCTGTCGGGCGATGCCGTGCGCGCCGTGCGCGAGGATTGGTGATGCGCCGGCTCGCCCCGCTGTTGCTGCTGCTTGCCGCCGCCGCACCGGTGCTGCCTGACTATGCCCCGGTTCGCCCTGAAGCGCCGGTGGTGCTGCCGCGCGACCATGGCGCGCACCCGGCGTTTCGTACCGAATGGTGGTATGTCACCGGCTGGCTCGCGCTCCCGGACGGTGGCCGGCGCGGTTTCCAGGTGACCTTCTTTCGAACCCGCCCGCCCGTCGACCAGCGCAACCCCAGCGCCTTTGCAGCAAAGCAAGTGATCTTCGCCCATGCCGCTTTGTCCGATCCGGCGCGCGGCCGGCTGCGCCATGACCAGCGCATCGCCCGTGCAGGCTTTGGCCTTGCCGATGCCGCGACCCGCGATACGGCGCTGGTGCTCGATGACTGGTCGCTGCGCCGCCGGCGTGACGGTCGTTTCGTTACGCATGTCGCCGGCGACGGCTTCGCGCTCGATCTTGTGCTCACCCCGACCCAAGCCGCCATCCTGCAAGGCCGCAGCGGCTACAGCCAGAAAGGCCCCGACCCGCGCGAGGCCAGTTATTATTTCAGCCTGCCCCACCTTGCCGTCAGCGGCACGCTGGGCGAAGGCCGACAGCGCACCCCGGTCACCGGCACGGCCTGGCTTGATCGCGAATGGTCATCGACCCTGCTCAACCGCCGCGCCGTCGGCTGGGATTGGCTTGGCCTTAACATGGACGATGGCGGCGCACTGACCCTGTTCCGCGTCCGCGATGGACAGGGCCGGCCGGTCTGGGCCGGCGGGTCGTGGCGCGACAAGGCGGGCAGGCTCACCATCCTCAAACCCGGCGACGTCATCTTCAGCCCCGGCCGCCCGTGGCGATCGCCCCGCACCGGCACCGCCTGGCCGGTTTCCCCCACCATCACCGTCACCCTGCCCGGCCGGCGTCTGGTGCTGGCGGTGGTGCCATTGTTTCCCGATCAGGAACTCGACAGCCGGCGCGGCGGCGGGCCGTTGTACTGGGAAGGCGCTGTCAGCGTACCGGGCGGCCGCGGCTATCTTGAACTCACCGGCTATGGTGCCCCGTTGAAAATGTGACCGAACCCGCTAGGCATTGGCACATGAGCCAGTCCTCTCCCACACCTGCCGTCACCGCGCCGCCGCTGGCACCCGCCGTGCCGCGCAACCTGTGCACCGATTGCGGTGTCTCGCGCACCGCCACCCCGCAGGATTGCGGCACCGCCTGCCAGTTCATCAAGCCCGATTATCCGGCGATGGAAGCGCGCGTGCATGGCCGCAGCCGTGATCCGCTGCGCCCCGACGAACGTTTTTTCGGGCCCTACAAGGCGATGGTACGCGCATCATTGAAGGCCCCCATCACCGGCGCGCAATGGACCGGGATCACCAGCCGCATCGGCGAGAAACTGCTTGAAACCGGCGCTGTCGATGCCGTGCTGACCATGGCGCCCGACCCGGCGGATAAGTGGAAGCCCATGCCGGTCATCGTCACCCGCGCCGAAGGCATGGCGCAGGTGCGCGGCATGCGCATGGGCTATGCGCCGCTGCTCGCCCTGCTCGAACCCGCCCGCGCTGCCGGGCACAAACGCGTCGCCATCATCGGCATCCCCTGCCAGGTCCATGCGCTGCGCGCGCTGGAGGCCAAGCTGGGCTTCGAACGGCTGTACGTCATCGGCACACCCTGTTCGGACAATACCACGACCGAGAATTTCCATGAATTTCTCGCCCTGCTGAGCGATCAGCCCGAGACGATCACCTATCTCGAATTCCGCGCCGATTATCATGTCGAATTGCGGTTCAGCGATGGCCGGATCAAGGCCATCCCGTTCCTGATGCTGCCGCTGTCCGACCTGCGGCCCGATTTTTTCCCGCTGACCTGCCGGACCTGTGTCGATTACACCAACACCCTTGCCGATATCACCGTGGGCTACATGGGCGGCACCGGCGAACAATGGCTGATCATCCGTAACGACCGAGGTCAGGAACTTGTTGATCTGCTCGGCGATGAACTTCAGGCGGCCCTCCCGGCCGACAATGGCAAACCCGATGGAAGCAAGCGCGCCGGCGCGGTAAAGGGCTTTCTCGCCAATACCCAACGCGCCGCCGGCGGGCTGCCGCTGCGCCGCATGCCGCAATGGCTGCGGCCGATCATCGGCTGGCTGATGCCAAGGATTGGCCCAAAAGGCCTCGAATTCGCGCGTACCCGGGTCGAGATGAAGGCTGTGGAAAGCATCATCCACCTGCGCCGCGAAGAGCCTGCCCGCATGAAAGCGATGGTGCCCGATCATGTCTGGGCGCTGGTGGCGGCCTATGGATTGACCCCGCAGGACGGCGAGAAACGCTGATCAGCACCCTCCCCGCAAGGGAGAGGAGGTCAGCGCTGCCAGCGCGTGTAGATCGCCGTCGGCAGCAGCAGTCCGCGGGCTTCCTCGCGGATCGCCATGTCGCCGGCTTCGATCGTGCCGCCGGCACCAGCCATGACTTCATCGGTCAGCGCCCGGATCGCCAGCGCCGACATGCGGATGGCATAGACAGTCAGCACCAGGAACGCGGCATCATCGGCCAGCAATTGCCGCGCCAAGTGCATCAGTTCGGGCAGGTCGCGCTCCAGCGACCAGATCTCGCCTTCGGGGCCACGGCCATATTTGGGCGGATCGAGCAAAATGCCGTGATATTTGCTGCCGCGCCGTACTTCGCGCCGCATGAACTTCAGCGCATCATCGGTTAACCAGCGCACCGAGGTGTCGGCCAGCCCGGTCAGCGCGGCATTGTCGCGCGCCGCGGCCACAGCCTTCTTGCTGGCATCGACATGGGTAACCTGTGCGCCGGCCTCGGCGGCGATCAGGCTGCCGACGCCGGTGTAGCCGAACATGTTGAGCACGCGCATGCCGGGTGTCGTCTGCGCCCGCATCCAGTCCCATTGCGCCCCCATGTCGGGGAAGAAGCCCAGGTGCCGGAACGGCGTGTTGGTGGCGTGAAAACGCACCGGCCCGCGGCTGACCACCCAGCGTTCGGGGACATGATATTCGAGGTCCCAGCGCCCGCCGCCTTCATCATCGCGGCCGCCGGTGAATTCGCCATCATGCTTCCATTCCGGGCTGGCCGGTTGCCAGAGCGCCTGCGCTTCGGGTCGCACGAACTTGTAGGGGCCATAGCGTTCGAATTTGCGGCCATTGCCCGAATCGAGCAGCGCATAATCGTCCCAGCTTTCGGTGACGAGGACATCGAGCCCGCTCATGCCGCCCGCCGCGTCTTGATCACCGCGCCGATCTCCGCCCGCGCCGGGGCGTGCGCCAGCATCGCCTGACCTGCGGCCCGCGCTGCCTCGACCGTCACCGCATCGATACGCGTCACCACTTCCGACGCCGGCACCCAGCGACGGTGCACGAGCAACTGGCGCGCCAGATAATCGCCCTGTCCCTGCGGGCCTTCGAGCGCCATAAGCAGCGATGCCACCGCCTGCGCCTTGGCGCGCGCCAGTTCGGCCGGCTCCAGCCCCGCCGCCGCTTCGGCGAGCACCCGGTCGATCAGGTCGCGCGCCTGAGCCGCATCCTTGCGCGCAGTCGCGGCGTGCACGCTCATCAGGCCGGCATCGGCATAGGGCGTGGTCGCCGCGCTGATCGAATAAGCCAGCCCGCGCGCCTCGCGCACCTCCTGGAACAGCCGCGATGACATGCCGCCGCCCGCCGCCAGCGTGAACAGCGCCGCAGCATCATGGCCATCGTCATAATGACCGGGCGCCGGATAACCGCTGGTCAGTTGCGCCTGTTCAAACTTGCGCGGGTCGTTGAAACTGCCGGGGGCGAACCGGGCAGTTTCGGTTACAGGCAATGCGTGCTCTCCGGCAT
>CAJAHV010000418.1 GCA_903939555.1 uncultured Alphaproteobacteria bacterium
CGGCATCAACAGGATCGATATCGAGGCGCTTCTTGATCTTGGCGCCGCGGCGCTCGGCCTCGACAATGCGATATCCCAGCGGCGGCGAGGCCCCGTTCCAAAAGCCCTGCTTCGCCGATATCCAAATCGGCATTGAGCTAGCGACTTATGGGTAATCTCAAACTTCGCCGGAGGCTTGCGCAGCGGGAAACCAACGGCATGATTTAAAACTGACGACAGTCTCATTTTTCTTGCTCATGCGCACTTAAACGTTATCCTTGTCTCGGGATCCAATTCAACCGGGCAGAAAGCCATGGCCACTCAATCGATCGTCAAGGTCAGCGAGCTGCTGTACCCAAGGCTAACCGTGCCCGATCTCGATGCGATGGAAGCATTCCTGATGGACTTTGGCATGGTGCGGGCGGCGCGCGATGCCGACACATTGTACATGCGCGGCACCGGTGCCGCCGCTTATGTCCATGTCGTCCACAAAGGTGCGACGGGCTTCGCCGGCTTCGCTTTCGGCGTCGCCAGCCGCAACGACCTAGACCGACTGGCGGCGAGCGAAGGCTTCTCCGCCGTCGAGCCACGCACCGAACCCGATGGCGGCTGGCGCACTACCACACGCGATCTTGATGGCAATTTTGTCGAGGTGGTGTTCGGACACGTCTTCAACGATGCCAAGGGTGTGGCCCCGCGCCGCCTCAACATCGGCGACCGCTTCGAACGCATCGGCGAGTTACAGCGCGTCCCACCAAGGCCGAGCCGTATTAAACGCTTCGGCCACATCGCACTCAATGTTGCCAGTCCGGCCGAAGCGCTGGTCTGGTACAACGCACGCTTCGGATTGATCGCTTCGGATCGCGTCAACATCGCGCCGGGAATGCCGGCAGCGATATTCGTGCGCTGCAACCGAGGTGTCGTGCCCACCGACCATCACACCATGCTCTTCGCCTCGTCGATGGCGACGGCGGGCGTGTCGGGTCTCAACCATCTGTCGTGGGAAGTCTGCGACATCGATGATGTCCATGCCGGCAACGCGCATCTGGCGGCGAAGCGCCATGCCCATGAATGGGGCATCGGCCGCCACCTGCTCGGCAGCCAGATCTTCGACTATTGGCGCGATCCCTGGGGCCATATTCACGAGCACTGGACCGATGGCGACCAACTCGACGCAAGCATTCCGGCCGGCGACCACCCGATTTCGGGCGCCCAGGCCAACCAATGGGGGCCCGACATGCCGCCCAGTTTTGGCCGAACGATAGCACCAACAAACTGATATGAGACAAGGGAGCAGGCGATGAAACGGATTGCAATGACGGCGGCAGCATTGCCGTTACTGATGTTGGCGGGATGCGGAACCGGTGGTGACGCCACGTCACTGACCGGGAAGGTAAATGACTCGCAGGGCGCACCGCTTGCCGGCGTCATGGTGCGTGTCAGCGACGAGAAATCGGGGCTTGCCGACAGCACATTTACCAACGGCAAGGGCGAATACCGGTTGCCGACCAAGCTTGCCGGGCCGCTGCAGCTGCGCTTCCGTCTACCCTATTACACCGACATCGCCCAATCGATGACGCTCGATGCCGCCACGCCGCAGGTGCGCTCGACGGTAATGGCGAAGATGACTTCGGCCAGTGTGATTTCCGACAGCCTGCCTTCGGCGTATCATTTCGACAAATTGTCGTTCGATGCCGCGCCCGATGCGATGTTCAGCCGGGCAAACTTCCAGCGCGATTGCGCCGGTTGCCACGCATTCGGCAGCATTGTGACCGGTAACAAGCGCAGCCTTGCCGACTGGACCGCAGTCGTGGCCAGCATGCAAGCCAATATGGGCAACCCCGACCCGGCTTTGATCGCCGCGCGCGCAGCGCGGATCGCGGCCGGATTTGACGGTGCGCCCGTTACCTCAAGACCGGTGTTTCCAATAGGCGCAGAGCTCGGCGACGCCTTAATTCATGAAATCGCGCTGCCAAACATCGCCTTCCCGCACGATGCCGATTTGAGCCGTGACGACGGTCTGCTCTACACCGTCGATCGCTTCGGCAGTCAGATGGTCATCACCAATCTCGGTGACGGCAAATCGGTCACGGTCGAACAGCCACCGTCGAAGCGGCCATCTTCCGGCGGAAACAGCTATGTGACACGTTCCGCAGAACCCGGGCCACATTCGCTCGTGCAGGGCAAGACCGGGCTTTGGTATACGACCAACTCGAGCTCGGATGAGATCGGCGTCTTCGATCCCAAGACGCGGAAATGGAAAGACTCGTTCGTACTGCCCGAGCCGGCCCGTTATCCGCACACCATCCGTATGGCGCCCGATGGCTTGATCTGGTTCACGCTTGCCGCCTCGCAGCAGGTCGGACGCCTTGATCCGGTCAGCGGCGCCATCAAGTTGATCAGCCTGCCGCCCGCCAAGGTACTCGGCGGCGCTGGCGGCGCATCGGTTTATGGTATCGATGTCAGCCCTGTCGATGGCAGGATCTGGTATGCGCGATTGTGGGGTGACCGCATCGGCGCGATCGATCCCAAGACGCTTGCGGTCACCGAATTTGCGTCGCCGGTCAAGGGCCCTCGGCGGCTGCGCTTCGATGCCGGCGGCGCACTCTGGTTGACCGGTTACAGCGAAGGTATGATCGCCCGCATCGACACCAAGACGATGCACAGCGACGTCTACCCCATGCCGGAATTCGCCCCGGGCGCGCGCCCCGCCCCCTATGCGCTGGCCGTGCATCCGCAGACGCAGGAAATCTGGATCAATGAAACGTCGACCGACCGCGTCTATCGCTTCCTGCCCAAGGAAAAGCGCTTCATCGTCTACCCGATGCCGCTGCACGGCAGCTTCACACGCGACTTCACCTTCACCAAACAGGGCTGGGCCTGCACCACAAATAGCCCGATCCTAAACGCCGCACTTGAAGGCGGTGTGACCGGCGTGATCTGTTTCGACGTCAACGGTGCCAAGGCGCGGTCATGAGCCGCCTGTACGATCCGACACTGTTCTCGCTGCATTCGCTGGTCGGCCTGTTGTGGACGCTGCTCGCCTTCTATCTGATGTTCTCGGCGCGCGGCCGGCGCTGGCTGTCCAATCCTTGGTCGATACTCGTCGCAGGCGTTGCTCTGGCAGTTGCGCTCCGCATCGTCACCGCGCAGATTGGCGTGCTGACCGAATTGGCGGGCGGCATCAAGCCGCTCGACGTCCAGTACGCTTATGGGCTTGAAAACATAACTGCCTTTGGCGATGCCCTCGGCATCAACGGTCGCCGCGCCTACGCGATGTTTCAACTCGGCCAGGATGCTTTGGCGCCACCGGCGTTCGCTTGCTTCCTGATGGCGGTTTACCGAACGACGATACGCTCGGCGACCGTGCAGTTGCTCTGTACGGCGCTGGCATTCACCTATCTGCTTGCGGTGCTCGTCGCCAACAATTTGATGCCGGTGATCATGCTAAACTTCCCGGTAACCGATATGCCACCGCTGCCGTTGCTCTACCGCCTCGTACCGTTTGCCGACACGATCAAATATACGATCCACGGTGTTGCCTGGGTGGTGATCATGGCAACGTGGTTGGCGCAAGCAGTCACTTGGTGGCGCAGCCGTGGCTGAACCCGGTATCGCAAGTCCAGCGCGCTCCATGGGACCGAGAATACTCGCCATCATTCTGGTCGTGGTGTTACTCGATCTCGCCTTCAACGATCGTGGCACCATCGCACTCGGCGAGTGGAACATGGCGGTACGCAAGGCGCTGCCTCTGCCGTACAAGCTCTGGCTCGGCGGCCTGATGATGGTGCATTTGTCGTCGCTGCTGTTCGTCCGTCGCCATGTTGCGGCGCGCTGGGTATTCGGCGGCTTCGCGCTGAGCCACGCGTTGATTGCCTATGTCGAAGCGACGGGCCGGCTTGCCATGGTGTCCGGCATGATCTCGCTCGAACATGTGCTGACTTATATCCCCGGTCTGATCGCGATTTACGTGACACGAACCGAGGTTAAATGGCCGGGTGCCTATGCGGTCTGGGTTGGCGCGGTGGTGGTTCTGTACACGGGCCTGTTATGGTTCGACCTGCCCGATTCACTGGTGTGGGTTCGCACAACGACTTGTGCCATGCAGCGATGAGAAATCCCTGATTTCTAAAATCCGTGCCGGGGTTTGTGGTCAGGACCGCGCCTGCCGCGCATCAGCTTGCGCAACAAGGTGTCGAGTATCTGCTTGTCAAAAAACACGGCGGCCGCCTCGAGGCGCTCAAGGCGCACGCGCTCAACACCGCGCTCGCGCGAGGTCTGTAATGCGCTGAATCTGCCAATGGATGCGATCCACACCGCCGTGACGCCGCAGGGCAACCGCGAATTGCGCCAGTCCTCAAAAACGCGCCATCTGGTCTTCAGCATATGGGGCCATATCGCCGAACTTTCGCAAGTCATGACTCTTGAACCCGGCGACCTGCTCTGCTGAGGCACGCCCGGCGGTGCCGGCGCGGCAATGAAGCCACTGCGTTTTCTGAAGGTCGGCGATGTCGTTCTCTGAGAGATTGACAGGCTTGACCATATCGAGAACGCATTCGTTGAGGCATGATCGGACAACGGGAGATATTGGTGCCGGACACCGCGCTTTTTGCAATGCGTGCAAGCCATCTCGGTAAAAGCGCGCGGTCGCGGGCGAAGCTGATCGATGCGGCGCTGGCGGTGTTCGCACGCGACGGGCTCGAGGCGGCTTCGGTGCACGACATCGCCCGCCACGCCGGTATGGCCAATGGCACTTTTTATCTGCATTTCAAGGACAAGGATGAGCTGACCTCGGTGGTCATATTACTCGTCGCCGCCGAAATCGCGCGCGAAATGAATGAAGCGATGGCGGGCATCGACGACGCCGTCGAACGCGTCAGTCTCGGCACGCGCCAATTCATCAATATCGCCTGCACGCGCATGGAGTGGGGAAGCGCCTACTTCCAGGCGTTTTGGGTGCGCCCCGAACTGCGCTCCGAAGTCGCGCTCTACATGCGTCGCGACCTTGAACGGGGTGTTGCCCAAGGCGCATTCAGTATCAAGGTGGATGACTTCCTTGTCGATCTGGTGGGGGCATTGGTCATCGCCGCACTGTTCGCGCGCATGAAAGGCACAGCAGGGCCGGAGGCAGGCTCGAAAGCCGCCGAAATGCAACTGCGCCTACTCGGCGTTGACGCGGCGCACGCGCATGAGGTGGCCTGGCGCTCGCTGGAATCACGATCGGTAGTGGAGCCGCCCGATCCTCCGTCTTCAACGCCAAAATAGCGTCAACATGCGCGTGATGTTGATCATTCTCGTTGCGCCCGCGCTGCTCGTTGCCGGGGTGGCTGTCTTGGTGCTTCGGGCAACCGCCGTCTAATTGCTGCCTCGTCCTGCCCCGACAGCGCCGCTGCACACAAAGGTCGGGATCGCGCGCCTGGACGAAGCACTGACATTCGCGGGCGCCAGCGGATGGTTTGCGGATCAGCGACTTGGATGTTGCGCCCAGCAGGTCTTCCCATTCCGGCAGCAGCGGCGCGGTGTTGCGGCTTGGGTACGTTTTGCCCACCAGGCCAATGGCTCGGGCGACACCGGTTTTGATGTTGCTCCAGCGCCCTTTCGAGAACCCGAGTGCGGTGTATGACAGC
>CAJAHV010000419.1 GCA_903939555.1 uncultured Alphaproteobacteria bacterium
CCAAACAAATGCTCGGTGTTGTGGATGACGCCCGGCGCATAACGGTGCCGCCAGCGGGGGTAGATCTCATAGACATTTTCCAGCTGCCAATCCAGCAGCGCATCCGCCAACTCAGACCCCGGCGCGCAATCTAGACCAGTTTCCTCCAGCACTTCGCGCACCGCCGTTTGCGCGTAGTTTTCTTCGGGTGAGTCTTTGCTGCCAGTCACCGACTGCCAAAAGTCAGTGGCATCGGCCCGACGAATCAACAAGACGTCAAGGGCCGGGGTGTGAATCACCACCAGCACCGACTGGGGAATCTTGAAGGTTGGGACCATGAAAATGGGCGCTCCAAGAGCGCCCGACCATTCTGCCTTACAGCTCGCCGAAAAGTCGGATCAAACCGGCTTCGCCAACTCGGTATTGCGCAACTTGATGTGCAATTCCCGCAGCTGCTTCTCGTCCACCAGGCCGGGCGCCTGCGTCAACAGGCACTGGGCGCGCTGGGTTTTAGGGAAGGCAATCACATCCCGGATCGACTCGGCCCGGTCATCAGTGTCACGATGCGGTCTAGGCCGAACGCAATGCCGCCATGGGGCGGCGCGCCGTACTGCAAGGCGTCGAGCAGAAAGCCAAATTTGTCCTGCGCCTCTTCCGGGCTGATCTTCAGCGCATCAAAAACTTTTTGCTGCACATCGGCACGGTGAATCCGCACCGAGCCTCCGCCCATTTCCCAGCCGTTGAGCACCATGTCGTAACCCTGGGAGATGCATTTGTCGGGGGCGGTGACCATCCAGTCCTCGTGGCCCTCCTTAGGTGCTGTGAACGGATGGTGAACCGCCGTGTAGCGCTGGGCTTCCTCGTCAAACTCGAACATCGGGAAGTCGACCACCCAGAGCGGGCGCCAACCCGCCTCGAACAGGCCGTTTTTCTTGCCGAACTCGCTGTGCCCGATCTTGACCCGCAGCGCGCCAATGGCGTCGTTCACCACCTTGGTCCTGTCGGCACCAAAGAAAATCAGGTCACCGTCCTGTGCGTCGGTGCGCTCCAGCACCGCCGCCAGGGCCCGGTCGTGGAGGTTCTTGACAATCGGGCTCTGCAGCCCGTCTCGGCCACGTGCCCGCTCGTTGACCTTGATGTAGGCCAAGCCCTTGGCACCATAGATCTTGACGAACTCGGTATAAGCGTCAATCTCCCCGCGACTCAGGCCGCCGGTTTCACGGGCGCCACCGGGAATGCGCAGACCCACCACGCGACCGTCCTTCATGGTGGCAGCGCCGGCAAAGACCTTGAAATCCACATCCGCCATGATATCGGTGAGCTCGGTCAGCGCCAGCTTGACACGCAAATCCGGTTTGTCCGAGCCGTACTGGTGCATGGCCTCGCCATAGGTCATCACCGGGAACACCCCGAGGTCGACCTTGAGCGTACTTAGAAACACGGTCTTGATCATGTCCTGAAACAGATCGCGAATGTCCTGCTCAGCCAGGAACGATGTCTCAATGTCAATCTGCGTGAATTCAGGCTGCCGGTCAGCGCGCAAATCTTCGTCGCGGAAACACTTGGTGATTTGGTAATAACGGTCAAAGCCGGCCACCATCAGCAGTTGCTTGAACAGCTGCGGGCTTTGCGGCAGGGCAAAGAAATGGCCGTCGTGCACCCGGCTGGG
>CAJAHV010000420.1 GCA_903939555.1 uncultured Alphaproteobacteria bacterium
AAAATCGAAAACATGTTCGGCAAGCTCAAAGACTGGCGCCGGATCCACACCCGCTATGACCGATGCGCCCACACCTTCATGTCCGCCAGCTGCATCGCCGCAACCGTCATCTTCTGGCTGTAATCAATGAGTCCTGAACCTAGCCCGTGGTAGCGCTATGGTTGCTAAAGCTGCTAATCTCATCAGCGCTTATCCCGATCCGCCAGATATTAAAGCGGTTAGTGGGGCTTTTCCATCTTTACCCACCTTGCGGCTGGCGCGGACTCCTTCCTAGTGCCTCCAAACAAAAATTGCGGAAGACGAGACCCTACCTGGGGGGGTACCCCCTGTTTATCTGACATGGGACCCACACTCCCCTATGCATATGATTGTGCGCTTCGGGTGGGCGATGCATTAGCTAGGGTCAGGACACATAGCGAAAGCCGCCGTTTGAAGGTGGCCTCGGGATCGTCTGGAATTGGGTCGACAGCGGCCGACCGCAGATGGGACGTAGCCGTCATTCTTGGCGGGCTTGTTGAACGTCGGCTTCCGCCAAACAGCCAACATTCACGCATGTGCTCGAGCGACACCACCGAATGGCCTGGGTTGGGCCGTTTGCTGTCTGGCGGCTTGCGGAGTGGGGATCGAATATAGCTGCCGTCGCCCGCCCGCCCGCCCGCCCGGCCATCGCGGCGGTTTCCGACCCAATTGTCGCCATCAGCCGTCCCGCCTGCGAATGACCACTTCGGACAATTCCGGACGTTATAATCAACTTGCTCGAGTTAAACTCAGGAGCTGACGCCTCCAGCAAACCCGGCGAGGTTCACTGCTCGGTTGTAGTCTGCTTTTCCATTAGGAATCGTCTCACTTGGCTCTCGACCATTTCGCCGCCACTATGGCAGATGCTGGCTGCAGTGGCTTGCCGGCGATGGGAGCCAGAGATGAATAATGCCGGGGAACCGACGCTGCCGCGTACGCTAGGCGGCCTGCAGCTATGGGGCATTGCGGTTGGTCTCGTCATATCCGGGGAGTATTTCGGCTGGAGCTATGGCTGGGCGGCGGCCGGCACACTTGGCTTTCTCATCACCGCTGCCGGCGTGGCGATGCTCTATGTTGCCTTCATCTTCAGCTTTACCGAGCTGACGACGGCGATTCCCCAGGCCGGCGGCCCCTTTGCCTATAGTCTGCGCGCCTTCGGGCCACTGGGGGGCGCCATTGCCGGCTATGCCACACTCATCGAATTCCTGTTTGCGCCGCCGGCGATTGCCTTGGCGATCGGCGCCTATCTGGCCGTGCAGTTTCCCGGCAGCGACGAAAAGCTGGTGGCAACCGGCGCCTACGCGGTTTTTGTCACGCTCAACATCTTTGGCGTCGCTATTGCCGCGAGCTTTGAACTGGTGGTCACGCTGCTCGCCGTGGCCGAGCTGCTGGTGTTCATGGGCGTGGTGGCACCGGCTTTCGAGTGGCAGGCCTTTGCCGCTGGTGGCTGGGCGGGGGCGGAGCGGTTCAGCCTGGCGGCGCTGCCGGGGATGCTGGCGGCCATTCCCTTTGCCATCTGGTTCTTCCTGGCCATCGAAGGGGTGGCGATGGCTGCCGAGGAAGCGCGTGAGCCGCGGCGCACCATTCCACGCGCCTATGTGTCGGGCATGTTGACGCTCATCCTGCTGGCCTCTGGCGTAATGCTGTTTGCCGGCGGGGCTGGCGATTGGCGGGCGCTGGCCAATGTCAACGATCCGTTGCCGCGCGCCATGCAGGCGGTGGTCGGCCAGGCCAGCGGCTGGCTGCACATGCTGGTGTGGCTTGGACTGTTCGGGCTGGTGGCATCCTTCCACGGCATCATCATGGCCGGTGCCCGGCAGATCTATGCGCTGGCGCGCGGCGGGTTTCTGCCGGGGCCGCTGGCGCGGCTGCATCCGCGGTTTCGCACACCACATCTGGCCACGTTGGCCACGGGCGCGGTAGGCATTGCCGCGATCTGGAGCGACCGCTTCGTCAATATCGGTGGCCAGCCGCTCACCGCCAGTATTGTCACCCTGTCCGTTTTCGGGGCGTTGGTTATGTATGTGATGAGCATGGCCGCGCTGTTCCGCCTGCGCCGGATCGCACCCGAACTGGAACGCCCGTGGACAGCGCCGCTCTATCCGTGGCTGCCCGGCCTGGCACTCGGTTTGGCGTCGGCAGCGCTGGTGGCGATGATCTGGTTCAACCCCCGGCTGTTTGCGCTGTTTGCCGGGGTTATGAGTGCCGCAGTGCTGGCGGCGTGGCGGCGCTGGCCAATCGAAACGGTGCCAGCCTGATGGCCTACTACCACGATCTGGGCGGCACGCGCCACAGCTTTGCGGATCTGCGCGGCGTAATGGCCGCGGCCAGCCCGCACCGTTCGGGCGATGTGTTGGCCGGCGTTGCTGCCGCCAGCGCCGAACAGCGGGTGGCTGCACGGCTAGTGCTGGCCGATCTGCCGCTGGCCAGCTTCCTGGCCGATCTGGTGATACCGTATGAAGCGGACGAGGTGACGCGGCTGATCATCGACAGCCATGATGAGAATGCATTTGCCGCCATCGCCCATCTGACGGTCGGGGGCTTGCGCGACTGGCTGCTCTCCAACGCCGCTGATGGTGGCGTAATATCAGCGCTGGCGCCCGGCCTGACACCGGAGATGGTGGCCGCCGTCACCAAGATCATGCGCAATCAGGATCTGATCGCCGTCGCCCGCAAGATCAGGGTGATCACCCGGTTTCGTGGCACGATCGGCCTGCCCGGCCGACTGTCGGTGCGGTTGCAACCCAATCATCCGACCGATGATCCAGCCGGCATTGCGGCTGCCATTCTCGATGGCCTGCTGCTGGGATCGGGCGATGCGGTGATCGGCATCAATCCTGCCGGCGACAGCGTTGCGGCAGCGCACACCCTGCTGCGACTGCTCGATGATCTTCGCCAGGCCTATGCCATTCCCACCCAATCCTGTGTGCTCACCCATGTCACCAACACGCTGAAATTGATCGAAGCCGGGGCGCCAGTGGATCTGTGCTTCCAATCGATCGGCGGCACGGAAGGCACCAATAGCGGCTTTGGCATCGATCTTGCGCTGCTGACCGAAGCGCAGGCGGCAACGCTAGCGCTGGGGCGTGGCACGATCGGCCATGATGTGATGTATTTTGAAACCGGTCAGGGTTCGGCACTGTCGGCCGGGGCCCACCATGGTGTCGATCAACAGACGCTGGAGGCCCGCGCCTATGGCGTGGCGCGCGCCTTCCGGCCCTTGCTGGTAAATTCGGTGGTCGGCTTCATCGGGCCGGAATATCTCTATGATGGCAAACAGATCTTGCGCGCCGCGCTGGAGGATCATTGCTGCGGCAAGTTGCTCGGCCTGCCGATGGGGCTCGACATCTGCTACACTAATCATGCCGAAGCCGATCAGAACGACATGGACGGCATCTTGACCCTGGCCGGGGTAGCGGGCGTGAATTTCATCATGGGTGTGCCTGGCGCCGACGACATCATGCTGGGCTATCAATCGACGAGTTTTCATGACGCGCTTTACCTGCGCGATGTGCTGGGACTGCGGCCGGCGCCGGAGTTTGAGGCGTGGCTGCTGGCCAGTGGAATCACTGATATGGCCGGGCGCCTCACGACGTCGCCAACCAGCCTAGCCCTGCCGGCACTGCTCGATGGCTGAGCTGCCCGCGCGTCTTGCCGCGCTCACCCAGGCGCGCATCGGCCTGCCGCGAGCCGGGCATGCGCTGAACACGGCGGCGACCCTGGCCTTTGATCTGGCGCACGCGCGAGCCCGCGATGCCGTCCATGCCGTGTTTGATACCGCACCGCTGCATGCGGAATTTGATGTGATCGACGTGCACAGTGCCGCGCCCGACCGGGCTACCTACCTGCAACGGCCCGATCTTGGCCGAACGCTGCCAGAGGCGCAGGCCGCCCGGCTGACGCCGACCGGGGCGGGCACCGCCATCATCGTCGGCGATGGCCTGTCGGCGACGGCAGTGGCCCTGCATGCCGTGCCGCTGATTCAGGCGCTGCTGTCCCGGCTCGGCGGCACGCTGGCGCCGGTTGTGGCGGCCCATCAGGCCCGCGTGGCGCTCGGTGATGCGATTGGGGCCGCGCTGGGCGTGGATATCGTGGTGATGCTGATTGGCGAGCGGCCGGGGTTGAGTGCGCCAGACTCGTTGGGGGCCTATATCACCTGGCAGCCGCGGCCGGGCCGGCGGGACAGCGAGCGCAATTGCGTTTCTAACATCCGCCCGCCGCACGGGTTGGATCATGAAACCGCTGCGACACGCATTGCCTGGCTGGTGCACCAGGCTCGCGCCCGGCGGCTGACGGGTGTGGCGTTGAAGGATGAAAGCTCAGTCACAATCAGGCTGCGCTGACCTCGTGTCCAGCAAACCGGCAGCAGCCTAATGAGCAAACCTGTCGCGGAGATGTCATTGCTGAAGGCGGACCAACTTTGCATGCAAGCAGGGATGGGGCGGGCAAGGAGAGACGTCATGAGAAACATTGCGATATTGTGCGCTGTCGCGACATTGTCCGCGTGCTCCAGTCAGCCGGGCGGACGCCTGGTCTGGTTGGACAAGCCGCAGGACAAGCGAGCCCTTGCCGGCGAGAGCAAGACAATTGCCGATCTGCGGGCCGCAAACTACCAGGCGATGGTTGCGCGCAATCTGGACCGCACTATGAGCATCGTCGGCGAAGACTATGTCATCGTTGCGGGCAACAGCAGCATCCGGCGAAGCTCCGCGGACATGCGGGGCCGCTGGACCGGCGCATTCGCCGACCCCACCTGGAAGGCCTGTGTG
>CAJAHV010000421.1 GCA_903939555.1 uncultured Alphaproteobacteria bacterium
GTCGGCATGCTCTATGGCTGGGAACCCGGCATGCGCTATCTGTCGCCGGCGCCGCTCTATCATGCGGCGCCCTTGCGCTATTGCATGTCGGTGCATCGCTATGGCGGCACCGTGGTGGTGATGGAGAAGTTCGATCCCGAAGCCTATCTGGCGCTGGTCGAAAAATACCGCATCACCCACAGCCAGCTGGTGCCGACGATGTTCGTGCGCATGCTCAAGCTGCCCGAAGAGGTGCGCAGCCGCTATGACCTGTCGAGCCTGAAGGTCGCCATTCATGCGGCGGCGCCATGCCCGGTCGATGTCAAGCACGCCATGATCGAATGGTGGGGGCCGGTCATTTATGAATATTATTCGGCCACCGAAGGCGCTGGCTTCACCACCATTACCTCGGCGGAATGGCTGCAAAAGCCCGGATCGGTCGGCAAGGCGATCCTGGGCGAAATCCGCGTGCTCGGTGATGATGACAGCGTGCTGCCGCCGGGCGAAACCGGGCGCATCTATTTCGCCAATGGCCCGCGTTTCGAATATCATAATGACGCCGAAAAGACCGCCAGCGTGATCGGCGAACATGGCGCGACCTTCGGTGATATTGGCCATGTCGACAGCGACGGCTATCTGTTCCTCACTGATCGCGCCGCCTTCATGATCATTTCGGGTGGGGTCAACGTCTATCCGCAAGAGGCCGAAAATGCCCTTACCCTGCATCCCGAAGTGGCGGATGTGGCGGTGTTCGGTGTGCCCGATGCCGAAATGGGCGAAGCGGTGAAAGCGGTTGTGCAGCCGCGCGACATGGCGCGCGCCGGGCCGGAACTCGAGGCCGAGCTGATCGCTTTCTGCCGGGCGCGGCTCAGCCATGTCAAATGCCCCAAGAGCGTCGATTTCCGGGCCGAACTGCCGCGCCACGACACCGGCAAGCTTTATAAGCGGCTGTTGAAGGACCAATATTGGGCCAAGGACGCCTGATGCGCCTGCTGGCGCTGCTGTTTGCCCTGCTGTTCGCGGCGCCCGCCGCCGCAGCGCCCGGGCTGTGGGTGGTGCGCGACGGCGACACTGAAATCAGTATCTTCGGCACGGTTCATGCGCTGCCGCGCGATGCCCCCGGCCTGCCGCCGGCGGTGATGGTGCAACTGGCGGCGGCCGACACCCTCGTGCTCGAAACCGTGCTGCCCGAAGACCGCATGGCGCTGGCGCAGATGCTTGGCGAAATCGGCATGCGGCCGGGGCAGAAGCCGCTGTTGCAACGCGTGTCGAAGCCGGCGGCGGCCAGATTGGCGGCAACGGTCGCCCATGCCGGCCTGCCAATGGCCGGGCTCGATCGCATGGCGACCTGGCTGGCGGCGCTGTCGATCAGCGAGACGGCGCTCGCCGCGATCGGTATTTCACCCGAAACCGGCGTTGAAACCCGCCTGACCAGCGCGGCGCGCGCGGCGGGCAAGCCGGTTATCGGGCTGGAAACGCCCGAACAGCAATTGCGCTTTTTCGACAATCTCCCCGAAACCGACCAGGTGCTGATGCTCGAGGCGACGCTCGATGAAGTCGAGGGTGCCAGGGCCGAGGTCGACAAGTTGCTGGCCTTGTGGCGGGCCGGGGATGTCGATGCCATCGCGCGGGATTTCGCCCGCGATGCCAAGGCCTCGCCGTTGCTCGCCAAGGTGCTGATCACCGATCGCAACGCGCGCTGGGTCGATTGGATCGCCGGGGTGATGAAGCGCCCGGGCAAGGTGTTCGTCGCGGTCGGCGCCGGCCATTTGGGCGGGCCGCAGGGGCTTCTGGAACTGCTCAAGGCGCGCGGGCTGATGGCCGAAAGGCTGGAAATCGCCGCGCCCTGATGCCGGCGACCTTGCTTTCACGGGCCGTATCCCCTATGCGCGCCGCTTCGCGTGTGCTCCGATTCTGCATCCCTGGAGGCCTGGAGCGGGCGCGAACTTTGTAATCTTGAAAGGCGAGCAATGAGCGAAACACTGAAGCTCGCGGCCGAGACACGCGCAAGGGCAGGCAAGGGAGCCTCTCGGGCAGTGCGTCGTACGGGCCGCGTTCCGGCTGTAATCTACGGAGCGGGCCAGCCGGCCGTCACGATCCACGTCGAGGAAAAACTGCTGGTCCGGCAGCTTTCGTCGGGTCACTTCATGAACTCGATCGTCGAGCTCACCGTCGATGGCGGCGCCGCCGTGCGCACCCTGCCGCGCGATGTGCAGTTCCATCCGGTCACCGACCGGCCGATCCATGTCGATTTCCTGCGGGTTTCGGCCGATGCCGTGATCACCGTCGCAGTGCCAGTGCATTTCGTCGATGAAGACAAGTCGCCGGGCATGAAGCGCGGCGCGGTGCTCAACGTCGTGCGCCACGAGCTTCAGCTTGATTGCCCGTCGAACGCGATCCCCGACCAGATCGACATCAGCCTTGCTGGTCGCGACGTTGGTGATTCGATCCACATCAGCGCGGTTGTGTTGCCCGCTGGCGTCACCTCGCATATCCATGACCGCGATTTCACCATCGCTACCATGGTCGCGCCGTCGGCGTTGAAGAGCGAAACCGACGCTGCCGAAGCAACGGCCTGAACCTGGTAACCCGAGGCCGGCAAGGTGAAACTCTTTGCCGGCCTCGGGAATCCCGGCGCGCAATACGCCCTGCATCGCCACAATATCGGTTTCATGACCGTCGATGCCATCGCGGCGCTGTACGGTTTCGGCGCGTGGAAAACCCGTTTCCAGGGGCTGGCCAGCGAAGGTCGCATCGGTGACCACAAGGTCACGCTGCTCAAGCCCGCGACCTTCATGAACGACAGCGGGCGCTCGGTCGGTGA
>CAJAHV010000422.1 GCA_903939555.1 uncultured Alphaproteobacteria bacterium
CGCCCAAATGCAGACGTTAGGCTACCGACTAACGTATCCTTACAGCCGCCACTGATGTGGCCAGTGGCAAGGATAGCCCTCTGCGTGAATAACATCTCAATTTAGAAACTGATTATGCCTGCAAACTCTCTTCGTTTCTTACACCAGATTTGCAGTTTGCATGGTTGCCGGTTCGCCCACCGATCTTTTTTCACGACCGTGGATTAGCCGGTAGAGCGCAGGCAGCACGATCAGTGTCAGAATCGTCGAAGAGATAATCCCGCCAATCACGACGCTGGCTAGCGGTCGTTGCACTTCTGACCCTGCGCCTACATTGAGCGCCATCGGGACGAAGCCCAATGAAGCGACTAATGCTGTCATCAAAACCGGACGCAGCCGTGTCAGCGCGCCTTCACGGATTGCAGCATCAAGATCCATCCCGCGTTCCCGCAAATCCTTAATAAATGACAGCATGACAACGCCATTCAACACAGCAACGCCAGACAGTGCAATAAACCCGACGCCTGCGGAGATCGACATCGGAATGTCGCGTAGCGCCAAAGCTGCAACGCCGCCGGTGAGTGCGAGCGGAACGCCCGAGAATACGGTGGCAGCGTCTTTGGCTGAGCCGAACAGCGTGAACAGCAACCCGAAAATCAAAAGCAATGCGAGCGGCACGACAATCTGGAGCCGCGTAGCCGCCGACTGCAATTGTTCAAACGTCCCGCCATATTCGACATAATACCCCTCGGGGAGTGTTACCTCGGCGTCAATCTTGGTCCGCAGCTCAGCGATGAACGATCCCAAATCGCGGCCTCTTACGTTTGCAGTGATAACTGCGCGGCGTTTGCCATTTTCGCGGCTGATCTGGTTAGGGCCGACCGAAAGCTCTATGTCGGCGACTTGCCCGAGCGGCACGAAACCCGCCGCGCCGTTGCCGCCAATGGGGATTGGCAGACTGCCAAGCGCATCGACGTTGGTGCGTAGCTCTTCAGGAAGCCGGACGACGACATCGAAGCGTCGGTCGCTCTCGAATACTTGTCCCGCCGCACGTCCGCCGGTTGCGGTCGCGACTGCGTCCTGCACGTCGCTCATGTTGATGCTATAGCGTGCGAGCATGTCACGTTTGGGGGTCACGGCAAGTACGGGCAGGCCCGTCACTTGCTCGATCTTGACATCCTCGGCACCGGAAACCGAAGCGACGACTTCTTCCACCGCGCCGCCGCTTTCGAGCAACTGGTCCAGGTCGTCGCCGAACAGCTTGACCGCAACGTCGGAACGGACGCCTGCAATCAGCTCGTTCATCCGCATTTGCACCGGCTGGGTGAACTCATAATTGTTGCCGGGGATTTCCGAGACAGCTTTGTTCAGTTCAGCGACAAGCTGCTCACGCGGTTTGCGCGGATCAGGCCAGTCTTTGCGGTCTTTCAGCATGATAAAGTTATCCGCAACCGAAGGCGGCATCGGATCGGTTGCAACATCGGCTGTGCCGATCTTGGCAAACACCCGTTCAACCTCTGGAAATTTGCGGATGCGTTCTTCGAGCGCACGTTGCATGTCAATCGCTTGGCTAAGGCTCGTGCCGGGAATGCGTAGCGCGTGCATCGCAATATCGCCTTCGTCGAGATTGGGAATGAACTCCGAACCTAATCGGGTGGCGCCTACGCCCGCAAGCAAGACAAGCGCCACAGCGCCGCCGATAATCAGCTTGCCTCGCTTCATAGTGGCATCGAGCAACGGGGCATATTGGCGATTGAGCCAACTCATCACACGGTTTTCTTTTTCCTCAACGCGGCCCGTCACCAACTGCGCGATAGCGGCGGGAACGAGGGTCAGCGCGAGAAGCAACGCTGCGGTCAGTGCCATGACGACCGTGATCGCCATCGGATGGAAGGTTTTGCCTTCGATTCCCGTTAGTGCAAAGATCGGCAGATAGACGACAGTGATGATGATAACGCCGAAAATGCTTGGCTTCATCACCTCGGTACTAGCGCTTGCGACCAACCCAAAGCGTTCATCGCGGTCCAGCAAGCGGCCAAGCCGATGCTGCGCCTCGCCCAAGCGGCGTAAGCAATTCTCGACAATGATGACTGCGCCATCGACAATCAAACCGAAGTCCAGTGCTCCCAGACTCATCAAATTTGCCGAGGTCCGCGTCTGCACCATGCCGGTCAGCGTCATCAGCATAGCAACAGGGATAACCGCCGCCGTGATAAGGGCAGCGCGGATATTCCCTAAAAGAAGGAACAGCACGACAACAACGAGTAACGCACCTTCGGCGAGGTTTTTCTCAACTGTCGCAATGGTACGGTCGACCAATTCGGTGCGGTCGTAGAGCGGGTGCGCGACTACGCCCGCTGGTAGCGATTTTGTCGCCTGTTTGAGTCGCTCGGCTGCGGCTTGCGCCACCACACGCGGATTTTCACCAGTGAGCATGAATATCGTGCCAAGCACGATCTCACGGCCATTTTCGGTCGCCGCTCCTGTGCGTAGCTCGGAGCCGATAACGACCTCGGCGACATCGCCGATGCGGATCGGGACACCGCCGCGCGTCGCAACTATGATCTGCGACAAATCAGCTTCGTCCTTTGCCTGACCCGGCACTCGGATCAGTATCTGTTCGCCTGCACGCTCGACGTAGCCTGCACCCTTGTTGGCGTTGTTGGCTTCCAGCGCCTCGACAATATCCGTCAGCGATAATTTGAGTGAAGCGAGCTGCTGCGGGTTGGGTGTCACATGATATTGGCGCGCATAGCCGCCGATGGTGTTGACCTCGGCAACCCCGGGGATTGTCCGCATCTGCGGCCGCACAACCCAATCGGAAAGCGTGCGTAAATCGCTTGGGGTATATTCTGAACCATCGGGTTTGCGCGCGCCGGGCTTCGGCTCGACGGCATACATGAAAATCTCACCAAGGCCTGTTGCAAGAGGACCAAGCTGCGGCTCAATCCCCGGCGGTAGTTGCGACTTCGCCGACTGGATCCGCTCATTGACGAGCTGGCGCGCGAAGTAGGTGTCGGTGCCGTCTTCGAATACGACAGTTACTTGACTCAATCCGTAGCGTGAGATTGATCGCGTATAGGCAAGTTTCGGGATACCAGAGATTGCGGTTTCGATGGGAAAGGTAATGCGCTGTTCGGCTTCGAGCGGTGAAAAGCCCTCCGCCTCGGTGTTGATCTGCACCTGAACATTGGTGATGTCCGGTACAGCGTCGATAGGGAGCTTGGTCGCGCTATAGACGCCGAGCGCGCAAAGCAGCGCGACGACAGCAAGCACGAACCAGCGCTGGCGGATGGAAAAGCCGATGATACGGGCAAGCATGTCAGTTATCCCCGATCAATGGTCATGGCTCGCGCCCGACTTTTCGATGTCGGCGCGAATGAGAAAGGCTCCCTTAGCGGCATAAGGCGTACCGGGCTTGATGCCCGAAAGCACCTCGGTCCATTCAGGCGACTTCCGCCCGAGTTCCAGCATGCGGACCTCGTAATCCTGTCCATAATTGGCAAAGACCACCGTGAAGTCGCGGAAGCGTTGCAAGGCTTCGGTGCGTACCGCCAACGGCACCTTAACCGCGTTGATCGTCACACGACCACGAAGCGCCATACCGGGACGCAACCGCCCACCTCGATTGGGGACCGACGCCCGCATAAGCGCCGTGCCTGCTTCGGCATTGCCGTCGGGCAGATATTGGCCGAGACGTGCCGCCGCGATTGCCGTGCCTTCCATCGTATCGATCTGCACCGCCATGCCGGGCTGGATCGCGCCCAAATCCTTAGGGAAAATATTGAACACGACCGTCGTCTGCGCAGGGTCAGTAATGACGTAGAGTGCGCGGTCAAAGGTCACATCGCCGGGGTTGCCATTGCGTTCGGCAACGACGCCGCTCACCGTCGAATAGACCGGATAGACCTGCAAGGACTCGCTCGACTCGATACGCGCGAGCAACTGGCCCCGCTTCACAGTGTCGCCGACCTGTTTTGTGACCGAGACAATCCGACCCGGAAACTGTCCGCGTATCTCCGACCGTGCGGTCGTCGCCAACTGGACTGTCCCATATAGCTCGCGCGTCTCACCGATCGTCGCAGGGCCGACAGTCTCAATCTCGATGCCACCGGCCTTGGCGGCATCAGCCGTAATCCGTGTGCGGCCTTCGGGGCTCGCATAACGCCAGACATGGCGTTTGCCGCCTTCGACCGCGACAACCTCGACATCGAAGCTGTGGGGTTCCTCGACCACGCCTTGGCCTGTCAGATAGTCCTTCTCGGCCTTGAACGGGAACGTATTGACCTCACCGCCCAGCCGCTTGAGCGTCACTGTCAATTGCACGGTCTTGGCATCGACTGGTTTGCCGTCCTTTGTCGGATAAACCCGGAACTGCGGCGGCACACCGTCCTCGAAGATGGTTATTTCAACCGCGAAGTCGCCATCTTTCAAAAGTCGGCCGTTGTGCGGCCCTTTCGCTGGTTCGCCTTCCTCGCCATGCTCCTCGGCGGGTTCGCTGCTGCTGTTACAGGCTGCCAAAGGTGCGATGATAAAAAGCGCTACGGCAAGCCGGGTGATGATTGTCTTTTTCATGGATTAGTCCCCCTGTCGGCAGCGGCGTCAAAGCGTCCGGTCAGCCGGTCTATTTCTGTTTGAAGATCACGGGTGCGAATAACGGCATCGAGCCATTCAGCCTGCGCCTCCACAATGGCATCAGCGGCACCCTGCATATCGCGGAACGTGAAGCCGCCGCGCGCATAGCCATCGCGCACTTGGCGGAGTGCCTTGGTCGTCTGCGGGTAAACCTCGCGGACGATGGCATCCGCACGCGCACGCGCAGCGTCGGCTTCCGCCCCAAGACTGGCCAGACGGCGTAGCCGGTCAAGCCGCTCAGCCTCGGCAGTCAGTTCGATGCGCAGTTTTTCGGCCTGCGCCTTGGCGATATTGCCCTGATTGCGGTCGAAGCGTCCCAAAGGAATCGTAACACCCGCAACCAGTGCCACATCATTGGTCCCGCGCAGGAATCGCGCCCCTCCATTGACAGTGTAATCCGGTCGCGCCCGCGTCTGTTCCACTGCCACTGCTGCCGACGCCCTCGCGACCTCGGACTGCGCAAGTTCCTCATCGGCAGTCGCAAGTTCACGCGCTGCTGGAATACCCGCTAAAACGTCACCGACCGTTTCGACATCCTCAGGCCGACCGTTCCAATACGCGGCAAGCGCCGCGCGCGCTCCCTGCTGGCGCGCCTGTGCCTCGGTCAGATTAAGCCGCGCTTGCGTTACCCGTGCCGATGCGCTCGTCTCGACGAACAGGGGGTCTTTATATCCGCGCACACGCCGCAAAGCCTCGCGCTGCATCTCGACTTCGACACCCAGCCGAGTTTCCGCGATCTCGACGACATAACCGGCGATCACAACGTCGAGAAACGCACGCTGGACAGCGCTGACAAGTTCAAGCCGCACTACCCGCAACGTTGCTTCGGCAACACCGATGTCGCGTTCTGAATAGGCGACACGCGCGTCACGTTTGCCGCCGCGCTCGATCGTCTGGCTGTAGGTTCCAGTGATCTCGGCTTGGCCGAACACATTATAAGGTCCGCTGCCGACTAGGTTTTCGCCTTCGACGGTTATAGTTGGGTTGGGCCGGACGCCCGCTTGAACACGTCCAGCTTGTGCAGCGGCTATCTCAGCCGCGCTAGCGCGGATCGATGGTGCGGCGTCGATGGCCTTGGCTATGGCCTCATCCAGCGTGATCGGCTTCGCAACGGCAGCCGTAGACGGAAAGGCCAGCGCCGCCGCTAACAAGGCGGTGCGCAATTTGGGGAACATATTAAAACTCCTGAACCGAATGACACGTTAAAGGGCCGGGCGCGAGGCCGGCCCTAACGGCGCGGTTCAGGCAGAGGGTGGTTCGGTGGGTGGTGCCTGACTAAAAGAGGTCAGCGGGTTGGCACGGTGGAACGACAAGAGCGCCTTTGCGGAGGTTGTAGCGGGCGCAAGGTTAGCCGTGCGCGCGTCGAGCGCGGTCGGGCAATGATGATGGTGCAGACTGTCGCCCGCGCCGTCATGCGAAGGCGCTTCGTCCCCGTGATCGTCGGCCATCGCGTCATGACTAATGCTCACGCCACGTTCTGTATGATGGGTTCCCGGTTCTTCATGTGCAATTACAGGCGCATGAAACGTGCTCGCGACAAAAGCGACAACAAGAATCAAGCGGGCGAGTAGATGAGACACAGCTTTTCGCTTAGTCGTGCCTCGCAATTTGGTCAAATGGTTCGTCATTTGCAACTTCCTAAACTGCCGTCGGAACATTAGGAGGCCGTCCGCTTTGGGAGGATTAGGCTCGGAAGCAGACAGTCAGCTCGCGGCCCAGAAGCTGCCATGACACCTGATCAAGGGCGACGGCCGATTAGGCTTTCCGCCAAAATAGACTGTTCTAACTAGAACGCTGGCAAACGGTGTTCGACGCCAATGGCTCTTCCCCAGCAAATGTGACTTTTGTGGCGTTTGGGATTGGCGGACCGGCCCCAAAGCGTTACGGATGATCGTCGCTCATCCGTTTTTAGGAGCGAGCCGAACACACAGATGCGCGCAGTGCCAATCGCGTAAACCGGCAATGCCGCATCCCAGGCCGACTTAAACACTGAATTTCCACGATTTTTGTGCAGGC
>CAJAHV010000423.1 GCA_903939555.1 uncultured Alphaproteobacteria bacterium
ATTGATGACGCGGTTATCGGCATCATCGAAAATGAGATCGAGCGGCAGCGGGGTGTTTTCCATCCAGAAGCTGGCGGGACGCGGCCGTTGGAAGGGAAAGATCATGCCGGTGCTGCGTTTCATCGTCTTTCGGTACATCAGCCCGCATTGCTGATCTTCACCGCTGGCGGCGATTTCAAGCGTATAGCGAAACTTGCCCTTGCCGGTGACAAAGGTCGCCGGCGCCCGGGCGAGGCCGGTGCTTGGGCAATCTGCCAGCGCGGGGGCGGCAGCGACCAGCAATACCGCAGCAACAAGGGTGCGGATCATGCCGGGCCTGCCGTATCGCGAGTAACCGCACCGACCGTATCACCAGCAGTATCGCCCGCCGTTTGATCCGCCGTGCCGGGCGCCGTTTGATCCGCCGTGCCGGGCGGGGCAATCAACACAGCGAGCGGCCCTTTGTGGCCGGGCGCAACCCGCGCCACCAACGCTTGTCCGGGCACCAGTTCTGCCAAACCGGCGCGGCGTACCGTCTCCATGTGCACAAAAATATCCTCTGTCGTGCCCGGACGGCTGACAAAGC
The DNA here is from genome assembly GCA_903939555.1 of uncultured Alphaproteobacteria bacterium. Classification (GTDB taxonomy): domain Bacteria; phylum Pseudomonadota; class Alphaproteobacteria; order Sphingomonadales; family Sphingomonadaceae; genus Sandarakinorhabdus. Next base: position 566 of record CAJAHV010000423.1, read on the forward strand.
CATAACCTTTCAGGCGGTTGAACCATTTCACAATGACCGGTTCCAGCGAACCGGCAGCCGCCATCATCATGTTGGGGTCGATCCGGTCAGCCGCGCGCGCGGCGGCTGTTTCAGGGTCGGGACCGATGGTGGTGGTCAGATCGACAGCGATTATGCGGCGGGCCTGACGGCCGCGGTCTCGCGCCACTACGGCACAGGTCAGTGTCGCGCCTTCGGGCAAGGTACGGCGGCCGATGTCGCGCACCAGGCTGAAGTGGACAAGCACGTCGCTGCCGCTGTCCTGCGGCACGAGAAAACCATAGCCGCGCACCGGATCGAACCATTTGACCGTGCCGCGGACGATGACTTCGTCCTCTTCATCAGCGATTGACAAGACATCAGCGCCGCATGTCATCCCTCACCCCCCAAGCGCAACAAAATTCCAATTTGTTCAATCTGAACAGAACGTAAACTGAAATTGGCGCATAGCTTGTATAATAAGCTGCACAAAAGCAAGCCGGGCGCAGCCGTAGGCCACCGCTTCCTGTCCGGCTGGCGGTGATCGTCACCCGTGCGCTGGGCGGTGGCGGCGGCGCGTGGCTGAGGCTATGAAAGCATGATTATCATGTGGGAAGTGGAGATGGTGCGATGCAATTGACCGGCGAAGTAACCATCAAGGCCGCACGCGAGCATGTGTGGGCGGCGCTGAACGACCCTGACATGCTGGCACGCTGCATCGAAGGCGTGGAAAGCCTGACGCGTGTCGCCGGCGACGATGGCGACCGTTTCGAAGGCAAGATGAATGCCAAAGTCGGCCCGGTGCGTGCCACTTTCACCGGACAGGTCACGCTCAGGGATGTCGTGCAGCCCGAAAGCTATGTGCTGGTCGGCGAAGGCAAGGGCGGCGTCGCCGGCTTTGCCAAGGGCCAGGCGGCGGTGACACTCGCGGCGACCGGCCCTGTCGAAACTTTACTCCGTTACGATGTCAGCTCCAGCGTCGGCGGCAAGCTGGCGCAGTTGGGGGCGCGGCTGATCGAAGGAACCGCCAAGGGCTATGCCACCAGCTTCTTCACCCGCTTGAAGGACGAGCTCGAAGCGCCTGCTGCGGCGATGACGGCAACCGATCCGGCGGCAGCCCCGGACGCCGGGATCGCCACCCCCGATGCGGCAGCGGTGCCGGCAGCAGCCGGCGGCGTGTCACCTTTGGTCTGGGGCGCGGCTCTGGTCGTCGCGGTAGTCGGCTTTCTGGTCTGGCAATGGAATTGAGATGAACGACGACCTCGCGACATTGGCAACCGCCGCCGGTTGGGTACGCGGCGGCCACCGGGTCGCCATTGCTACCGTCATCGAAACCTGGGGCTCGGCGCCGCGCCGGATAGGCAGCCACCTCGCCATAAGGGACGATGGCCTGTTCGAAGGCTCGGTCAGCGGCGGCTGTGTCGAGGGGGATGTCATTACCGAGGCACAGGCACTGCTTGCCGATGGCAGCGGCCTCGTGCGCCGCGACTATGGCGTCGCCGATGCCACCGCCTGGGAAGTCGGGCTGGCCTGTGGCGGGCGGATTTCGGTGCTGGTGCAGCGGCTTGCCGATGATGCCTTCCCGCTGACACTGGTCGACCGGCTGGTGACGGCGGCAGCGGACGGCGATGCCGTGACGCTGGTCACCGACCTCGCCACCGGCGCAACTCATGAAGCGCCGGGTGACGGCTTTGCCCGTGCCTATCCGCCACCGCGCCGCCTCGCCATCATCGGTGCGGTGCATATTGCCCAGGCACTGGTGCCGCAGGCGCTGGCGCTGGGTATCACGCCGACGGTTATCGATCCGCGCGGGCTGTTTGCGGCACCTGCCCGCTTTGGCGGGCAAACCGAAGCCGACCAGCGTTTCGCCGGGCTGACGCTTGACCGGCGCTGGCCCGATGAGGCGCTGGCCGACTGGCGCCCCAATGCGGCAAGCGCGGTGGTGGCGCTGACGCATGACCCCAAGCTGGACGATCTGGCGCTGGCGGCTGCGTTGCGAACGCCGGCTTTCTATATCGCGGCGCTGGGCAGCCGGAAAAACCATGCCGGCCGGCTGGAACGGCTGGCGGCGCTGGGTTTCGATACCGAAACGCTGATGCGGGTACGCGGCCCCGCTGGGCTGGCGATCGGTGCCGCCGATCCGGTGGAAATCGCACTCAGCATCGCGGCCGAACTGACCGCGGCGTGGCGCGGCGTGCTCCTGCCGCGCGCGTGATCTTTGCTGCGCTCCCGATTGCTGAAGCCGCAGGCGGCTTGCTCGCCCATTCGCTTGTCGTCGGCGGCACCCGCTGGCCGAAGGGCCGGGTGCTGGCCGCGGCCGATATCGTGGCTGCCGGCGCGGCGGGACTGACGCACCTCACCATCGCGCGGCTGGCGGCGGACGATATCGGGGAAGATGCGGCGGCGACGCGGCTGGCTGGCCGGCTGGCCGGGCCGGGGCTGGTTGCGCTGCCGGCGGCGCACGGCCGGGCGAATATCGCTGCGGCGGCGGCCGGCGTGTTCGGCGCGGATGCCGCCATGATCGCGGCGGTCAACCGGATCGATGAAGCGCTGACACTGGCGACGCTGCCCCCGGGCGCACGGGTGGCGGCAGGCGAGATTGTCGCGACGGTCAAGATCATCCGCTATGCCGTCGCCGCGCCGACGCTGGACGCCGCGCTGGCGGCCGGGGTGCCGATGTCGCTGGCGGCATTCCGGCCGCGGCGGCTGGCGCTCATCGCGACGACCCTGGCAGGCACCAGCGAAAAGGGCCTCGCCAAGACGCTGCGGGTGACGCGCGACAGGGTCGAAAGCCTCGGCGGCACACTCACCGCCCTGCCCGATTGCGCTCATGATGCGGCCGCGCTGGCAACGGCGATTGCCGCTGCCGATGCCGAAATCCTGCTGATCATCGGCGCCTCGGCGACCGTCGATCGCGGCGATGTCATCCCGGCGGCGCTGGTCGCGGCCGGCGGCGTGGTCGACCGGCTGGGCATGCCTGTCGATCCCGGCAACCTGCTGTGCCTTGGCCGGCGCGGTGCCATGCCGGTCATCGGGCTGCCCGGCTGCGCGCGCAGCCCGAAGCGCAATGGTTTCGACATCATCCTCGAACGCCTCGTCGCCGGGCTGACCGTGACCAACGACGATATCGCCATGATGGGTGCCGGCGGCCTGTTGCCCGAGGCGGAACGACCGGAACCGCGCGCCGCCGCTGCCGCCGGCCCGGTCGGCGCGATCATCCTCGCGGCCGGGCGGTCAAGCCGGATGGGCGAGGCGCACAAATTGCTCGCCGATTGGCGCGGCAAGCCGCTGGTCGCCCATGTCGCCGATGCCATCGCCGCCGCCGGACTGCCGCCGCCGCTGGTCGTACTCGGCGCGCGCGCCGACGAGGTCCGCGCCGCGCTGGCGGGCCGCGATGTGCAGTTCGTGGTGGCCGAAGATTACGCCGAAGGCTTGTCACGGTCGTTGCGCGCCGGCATCGCCGCGGTGCCCGGTGGCTGGCGCGCGGCGCTGGTCTGCCTTGGCGACATGCCGCGTGTGGAACCCCAAGTGCTGGCAGCGCTCGCTGCCGCCCCGGGCGATGTCGCGCTGCCGGTGTGGGCGGGGAAGCGCGGCAACCCGGTGCGCTGGGACCGGCGGCACTTTGCCCGGCTGATGGCACTGTCGGGCGATGTCGGCGGCAAGGCGGTGCTCGCCGATGCGGTCGAACTGCATGAAGTCGCAGCGCCCAGCGACGCCGTGCTCGACGATATCGACACGCCGGCCGCGCTGGCGGCGCTCCGGGCGCGAGGCTGATTTACCCTCCGGCGGCTGCGTCAAGGGCCTCCGGCGGCTACATTGAATGCCTCCGGCGGCTACATTGAATGCCTCCGGCGGCTGGGGCCGCAGGCCCCAGACCCCATTCGATTGGTCGGATGTTTGGCAACACCTAATGGTTACTGTTGCCGGAAATCAGATGGGGTCTGGGGCCTGCGGCCCCAGCCGCCGGAGGCGCTACCGCAGCCCCTGCAACCAGCCGATCACGCGTGTTTGCAGCGCGATCCGCGCGTCGGACCAGCTGTGATCGGTGGCTTCATGAGCGGTGGTAACGGTGCCGCCCGCAGCACGCACCGCCGCCACCAGCGCATCCGCCCCGGGCGCCAGGCCATCATCGGAGGTCAGCACCAACAGCGGCAGTTTCGCCAAGCCGGGCGCAGCGTTCATGAAATTGTTCGTTGCGGCTCCTGCGATCAGTTCATCGGCCATCCTGTCGGGCGAAGTGTCGGCGAGCGTTTCGGTATTGCCCGCCGACGCCTTGACCACCGCCGCGCGCGGCAGCGTGCCGACGCCGCCCATGTTCGCCGCCGAAATCAGGATCGCGCCTTGCAATGTCGGGTCTTTCGCTGCCGTCAGCGCCGTCGCCCAGCCGCCCATGCTGTGCCCGGCCAGCGCGATACGCGCCGGATCGATGCCGAGTTTCGCCGCCACTTCGGGCGCGCGCAGATACGCGATCACCGCCGCGGCATCCTGCGGCACCTGCGCAAAACGAAAACTGCCCGGGCTGCCCCAGCTGCCGCGATAGTTGAAGGTGATCGCGTTCCACCCCGCCCGGCGCACAGCCTGCGCCAGATCGAGATTTTTTTCATTGCCCGGCCAACCATGCGCGATCACCAAAGTCGGGTGCGCCCCCGGCCCGGCGGCCAGATAGGCGAGGCCGTTGATCGCGACCCCGCCCGATGGAATGTGCAACACTTCCATCCGCGCCGGGTGCGCGACATCGCGCGGTGGGTCCTGCGCCACCTGCGCTGTGGCGGGAAAGGCGATCAGCAAAGCCAGCAGCACAATTCGCATCTGTCATCTCCAATCCGCGTTTACACCCTTTGGAGGGTGGCATAGGTTTGCGCATCCTCCCATCGGGATCCACAGCATGACCGACAAGCCTTCGATTTCGCAAGCAATGATCGACCTGTACGACCGGTTCACCCATACCGGCGGCAACCGGCGCGAGCTGCTCGACGGGCTGGCGCGGCTGGCCGGCGGCGTCGCGGCGGCGAGCGCAATCCTGCCACTGATCGAGGCACGCGCCGATGCCGCCTCGCTGACCAGCGAGGACAATAGCGCGATCATCACCGATCGCATCGTCTATGCTGGCGCCAGCGGGCGGATGATGAGCGGCTATCTGGTTCGGCCGGTAAGGGGCAAGGACCGCGCACCCAAGGTAATGGTCATCCATGAGAATCGCGGGCTGACCGAACACATCCGCGATGTCGCGCGGCGACTGGCGTTGTCGGGCTTTGTCGTGCTCGCGCCCGATTTCCTGGCTCCCTATGGTGAAACGCCGCGCACCGGCGATGGCAAGAACAGCGCCGAAGATATCGCCCGCACCATGATCGGCCAGATCGATCGCGGCGCGATGGTCGCCGATGGCGTCGCCAGCCTGAAATGGTTCGATGGCTACAGCGAAGGCCGCGGCACGCCGGGCGCAGTCGGCTTCTGCTGGGGTGGCGGCATGGTCAATGCGCTGGCCGTAGCGGCAGGTAAATTTATGAAAACCGGGGTCGCCTATTATGGCCCGGCCCCGACCGACACCAGCGACGCCGGCAAGATCAAGGCGAAACTCGTTCTGCACTATGCCGGGCTGGATGAGCGGGTGAATGCCGGCGCCCCGGCCTGGCAGGCGGCGCTAACCGCGGCGGGGGTGAAATTCGATGCTTACACCTACGACGGCGTCAATCACGCCTTCAACAATGACACGTCGGAAGCGCGCTACAACAAGGCGGCGGCGTTGCTGGCGTGGAAGCGGACGATCGAGGCGCTGCGGAGTTGAGGGCTGGCGCTCGCCCCCTGCCCTGACATTACCGCCGCGACGCACCCCATCGCCCTACGATCGGCTCAGGGCGCGACCGCCAGCGCACCGGGCCGGCGCGGATCCGCACCACCCAGGAACAGGCCGTTCTCGATCATGATCGATTGCGCGCTGCCCATGGTCTCGTCCGACGTCACCGGATGCCCCATCGCGGTCAGCAAGCGCACCGTATCGGGATTGAAATTGGGTTCGACCCGCAATTTGTCACCGGCATCCTGATAGATGCGCGGCTGGTGCGTGGCTTCTTCGACATTCAGCCCGAAATCCACGACATTGACGACGAGTTGCAGCACCGTATCGATGATCGTGCTGCCGCCCGGCGTGCCGGTGACCAGCCACGGCTTGCCGGCCTTGAACACCATCGTCGGCATCATGGTGGACAGCATGCGCTTGCCCGGCGCCATCGCGTTGAGCGGCGGCGGCGCGCCGGTGCGCAGTGCCTCGGCAGCGGCTTCGTGGCTGAAATTGTTCATCTGGTTGTTGAGCAGGATGCCGGTACCGGCGATCATCACCCCCGAACCGAAATCGGCACCCAGCGTATAGGTGGTCGAAACGACGTTGCCGGCGGCATCGGCGACCGAAAAATGCGTCGTCGACGGGCTTTCAAAGCGCGTCGGGTCGCCACTGCCCAGCATCGCTGCGGGTTTGGCGTGCGCCGGATCGATCTGCGCGGCGCGAATTTTCGCATAATCCTTGGCGAGGAAACCCTTCAGCGGCACGCTCACGAAATCGGTATCGCCGAGGAAGCGATAGCGGTCAGCATAGCCCATCTTCATGGCCTCGGCCATCAGGTGCAACGTCTGCGCCGAGCCGGCGCCACTGGCATTCAGATCGAAATTCTCAATAATATTGAGCATGTTGAGCAGAGTCGCGCCGCCGGCACTGGCGGGCGGCGCGGTCACCACTTGCAGGCCGCGATAGCTGCCGACCAATGGCTGGCGCCAGACCGGGCGATAGGCGGCGAGATCAGCCATGCTGATGATCCCGCCATTGGCCTGCATGTCGGCGGCAAAGCGCGCCGCGACCGGGCCCTTGTAGAAACCATCGGCGCCATCGCGGGCGATGTGTCCCAGCGTCCAGGCGAGATCGGGTTGGCGCATGATCTCGCCGGCCCGATAGAGCGTGCCATCGGCATGGTAATAGGTCGCCGCCGATGCCTTGCTGGTCGCCAGCCGTTCTTTCGCCCAGCCAAAAACAAAGGCTTCATCGGGGGTCAACCGCACGCCATGCTTGGCCAGCGCCAGCGCCGGGGCAACGACATCGGCCCAGCGCAGCTTGCCGAAGCGCTGGTGGGCGGCATGCAGGCCGGCGACGGTACCGGGCACCGACGGCGCCAGGTAACCGCGGCTGGCGAGCGGCGATTCCTTGCCCTTGTTGTCCATGAACATTGCCAGCGTGGCGGTTTTGGGCGCCACCGAGCGGAAATCGAGAAACACATCTGCGCCGCTGGCGGCATCATGAACCAGCATGAAACCATCACCGCCGATGTTGCCGGCGCGCGGCAGCGTGACGGCGAGGACGAAACCCATCGCCACCGCCGCATCGACAGCATTGCCGCCGCGGCGCAAGATGTCTGCCCCGGTCTGCGAGGCAAGGGCGTTCTGCGATACCACCATGCCCTTGTCACCGACAGCCGGCGAATGGATCGAGGGATATTCGAGCAACTGCTTGCGCTGTGCCGCCGCAGGGCTGAGCGCCAGCGCCAGTGTCGCGCCAACCAGCGCCGCACCCTTGAGAAACCTGTTCATCATGCCCCCACTTCTGTCATGTTCTGTACCAGCCGATGCGCCGTGCCCATGGCGAAGGTCCAGCCGAGCATGCCATGCCCGATATTGGCATGAATGCGCGGTGCGACGCGACGGATAATTGGTTGCGAATTGGCGGTCATCGGTCGTAACCCGGCCCAGCCCGCCCCGGCCGCAGCGAAATCCGCCACGCCGGGCAGCGCCGATACCGCTGCGGATTGCAGCCGACTGAGCGCAGCCGGGGCGATGCTGGCGTCAGACACCCCCAATTCGGCTCCGCCCGCCACCCTGATGCGACCGCCGAGTGGACAGATGACGATCTTCCTGGCGACATCGGTGATACTGAACGCCAGTGCTTCCGGCCCGGCCGGCATGGTCAGCGAATAGCCCTTCATCGGCAGCAGCGCCGACCCCAGCCCCCAGCGCCGCAACAGCCGCGCCGACGCCATGCCGGCACAAACGACCAGCGCATCGGCGGCGATCCGTTCCCCCGCGGCGGTGACAATGCCGGCGTCATCATCGATATAGGCCGCCGCCGTGTTCAAGCGCACCTGCACGCCATAATCGCCCGCCAGCACAGCGAGCAGCGCGACGCAGAAGCGCTGCGGATCGCCGACCTCCTCCTGCGGCGACAGAATGGCACCGACAACCGGATCGCGACGGGCGGCAAGCGCCGGCACCAGCGCCCGGGCTTCGGCAGCGGACAAGACCGCCTGTTCGGCGCCGGCGGCACGCTTTGCCGCCACCATTGCCTGTGCGGCGCGAAAACTGTCGGCGCCAGCATGGACATGCAGCTTGCCAGGCGCGGCATGGCCGAAATCGAGCGGGTGGCGCGCCATCAGGTCATGCAGTGCCACGCGCGATTCGAGTCCCAGTTGCAGCGCCGCCAGCGTATTGGCGCGGAACCGGCCCGGCGTCATGTTGCGCAACAGGCGCAGCAGCCAGCGGATACTGTCGGGATCAAGGCGCGGTGCCAGCCGGATCGCCGGGTCAAGCCCGGCCATAACGGCGGGAGCGTGGCGCAGCAACGCCGGGCTGGCCAGCGCATCGGTATAGACATAGCTGAGTTGCGCGCCATTGGCGAAAGACGCGCCGCAGCCCGGCGCTGCGGCTGCATCCACGATTGTGACGGCAACGCCGCGTGACGCCAGCGCCCAGGCGGTGGCAACCCCGACAACGCCGGCGCCCAGCACGGTGACACGGTGCGGCAAAGGGTACGGAATAAGCATGGCAACAGGCTAGGCTCCGCGTCGGCGGGTCACCAGCAGCGCTACGCGCCATAGGGCATAGCCAGTGGTTAAGACCGGGCCGCGATGGCGGCTGTCATGGCTTCGACAAAGCGCATGCCCAGTTTCGACAAGGGCCGGTCATCCAGCCAGGCAGCATGGACGCCAAAGTCGAGCGCCGGCAGCAAGGGCGAGGCCATTACCGCCGGATGCGCCATCGCGCGCGCCGTGAACTCATCGACCAGCGCCAGCCCCGAACCAAAGCGCACCAGCGCCGCAGCGACATAGTAGGTACCCACCGCGATGCTGTGGCGCGCATCGATACCGGCATCGGCAAGCGCCTGCGTCACCAGCGTGCCAATCGGGCCGCTGCCCGACACGCTGATCAGGTCGGCACCGGCGAGCGTCGCCATCGGCACCGGATCGGCGCCAAAATGACCGAGGGGGGCCAGCACCATTACAGCAGCCGGTGCCAGCCACCGTGTCGCCAACCGCGGGTGCGGCGGCGGATCATAACCAAAGGCGATATCGCATTCGCGTTCGTACAGCGCCTGCGCCATGTCGTCATGGTGCAGCGTCTGCACATCGAAGCTGACATCCGGGTGGCGGGCGCGAAAGCCGGCGATGGCGGCAGGCGCCACTTCAAGCCCCAGCGACGGCGCGATGCCGATGCGCAGGTGGCCGGCGCCGGAGCGGCGCAGATTGCGTGCTGTCACTTGCAGCGACAAGACCCGGGCAAAAACCTCGTCGACCTCGCGGAACAACGCATGGGCTTCGTCGGTTGGCGCCAGCCGGCCACGCACCAGCTCGAACAGCATGATGCCAAGCTGGCTTTCAGTATGCCGCAGCATCTTGCTGACCGCCGGCTGCGAGACATTCAGCGCACGCGCCGCCGCGCTGATCGAGCCGTTGCTGTAGACGGCGTGAAAAACCTCGATCTGTCTCAGGCGCACGGGCGTGATCCCGGCACGATCACGCCTGCAATCCGATCAAAATTCCTTCGACGCCTCGACGAAGATGAAGCGGCCGACACCATCATGAAGCGCGCCATTGAAGCCATAGTTGGACGAGGTCAGCGGCGGCTGCTTGTCGAACAGGTTGCGCGCACCGATACGGAAGCGGGCCCCCGACATCGGCCCGGCATCCTTGCCGGCGCGATACTGGACATAGGTGTTGACCGTCGTCATCGGTGCGACTTCATAGAATTGGCCGTTGATCAGCGCGCTGCCGGTATCATTTACCGCGCCGACATGACTGAGCAGCACCCCGGCGCTGAAGCCGTTCATCTTCCAGGTCAGGTTGCTGGTGAAGCGCCATTGCGGGTTACCGTTCTGCTTGATGAGGCTGCCGGCTTGGGTGATGGTGATCCCGGTACCAAGCGTGCCGGCGGCATTGGCAGCGATCAGCTTTTGCTGGAG
>CAJAHV010000424.1 GCA_903939555.1 uncultured Alphaproteobacteria bacterium
CGCCGCCTATCAGGCCGGCGGTGCCACCTGCCTGTCGGTGCTGACCGAAGACCGCTGGTTCCTTGGTGGTGATGCCTATCTCGTGGCGGCGCGCGCCGCCTGCGCCCTGCCGGTCATCCGCAAGGACTTCATCATCGATCCGTGGCAGGTCATCGAGGCCCGCGCCATCGGCGCCGACGCCGTACTGCTGATCATGGCGGCGCTGTCGGATGCCCAGGCCGCCGAGCTGGAAGCTGTCGCCATCGCGCACAAACTCGATGTGCTGGTCGAAGTGCATGATGCCGCCGAGCGCGACCGGGCGCTGAGACTGAGAACCCCCTTGCTCGGCATCAATAATCGCAATCTCAAGACATTGACGGTTGATCTTCAAACTTCGTTCGAACTCTCCACCACCCCCGGCTGCACGCTGGTTGCCGAAAGCGGCCTGTCCGGGCCCGGCGATCTCACCGCGTTGCAGGCGGCCGGCATCAAAACTTTCCTCGTCGGGGAATCGCTCATGCGCCAGGCCGATGTGACCGCCGCGACCCGCCATCTGCTCGGGCTGGCGGCATGACGCTCACCCATCTCGACGACAAGGGCGCCGCTCGCATGGTCGATGTCTCGGCCAAGCCGGCAACGCGGCGTGAAGCCGTGGCCGAGGGGCATATCGCCATCAATGCTGCCGCGCTGACCGCCATCCGCGATCAGGCCGTCGCCAAGGGCGATGTGCTCGCCGTGGCGCGCATCGCCGGGATCATGGCGGCGAAGCGCACCGCCGATCTCATCCCGCTCTGCCACCCGCTGCCGCTCGATGCGGTGACGCTCGATCTGGTCATCGAGGTTGATGGCGTGCGTGCCACCGCCACCGTCATCACCACCCATGGTACCGGGGTCGAGATGGAGGCGATGACCGCGGTTTCGGTCGCGCTGCTCACCATCTACGACATGGCCAAGGCGATGGACCGCGGCATGACGATCTCCGGCGTACGCCTGCTCAAGAAATCCGGCGGCCGTTCGGGCGAATGGCTGGCCCCCTGATGGCGTTGCTGCCGGTTGCCATGGCACTTGACCGGTTGTTGGCCGGCGTTGTGCCGCTGCCCGCCGAAACCATCCCGATCACCGCCGCGCATGGCCGCATTCTGGCCGGCGATGTGGCGGCAAGGCTCACCCAGCCGCCGTTCGATGCTGCCGCCATGGACGGCTATGCCATCCGCTGGGCCGATCGTGCCGGGCCGTGGCGCGTGACGGGCGAAAGCGCCGCCGGCCATCGCTTTTCGGGCAATGTGGGGCCGGGCGAAGCGGCGCGCATCTTCACCGGCGCCCCGTTGCCCGCCGGCGCCGACACGATTGTGGTGCAGGAAGACATTGCCCGCGCCGATGCTGTCGCCACGCTGGCGGGTGAAGGCCCGCCGCGCGCCGGCGCTCATATCCGCAAGGCGGGGCAGGATTTTGCCGCCGGGGCCGCAATTGCCATGGCAGGCGAGCGGCTGACCCCGGCGCGGTTGGCCCTGCTCGCGGCGGCCGGGCATGGCGTCGCCAGCGTCGTGCGCCGGCCGCGGGTCACGCTGATCACCACCGGCGATGAGCTGGTGCCGCCCGGAACCCTGCCCGGGCCGGACCAGATCGTCAGTTCCAACAACATCATGATCGCCGCGCTGTGCGAAGCCGCGGGCGCCACGACGGTTGATCCGGGCATCATTCCTGATCGCCGCGAGGCGCTGGCGACGGCGCTGCTGGCGGCAGACAGCGACCTCGTCATCACCATCGGCGGCGCGTCGGTGGGCGACCATGATCTGGTCGTGCCGGTACTGCGCGACCTGGGGGCCGATTTGGATTTCTGGAAGATCGCGATGCGACCGGGCAAGCCGCTGCTCGCCGGCACGCTGCGGGGTCGGCGCATCATCGGACTGCCGGGCAACCCGGTATCGGCCTATGTCGGCGCGCTGTTGTTCGTGCTGCCGCTGCTGGCGCGGCTTGGCGGGCGGCCGGCGGCGCTGCGGGTGGAACGCTTGCCGCTCACCATGCCTTTGCCGGCCAATGGCGCGCGGCGCGATCATCTGCGGGCGCGGCGCACGGCGGCGGGCGTCGAACCCTTTGCGGCGCAGGATTCGGCGCTGCTCGGCCGCTTGGCGGCGGCCGACTGCCTGGTGGTGCGCGAACCCGGCGCGGCGGCAGCGGTGGCCGGTGACATGGTCGATTGCATCCTGCTTGACAGTATCGGGGATGTTTCCTAAACGTTCCGCATGTGTTCCTCAACGGAGGTGACGATGCTGACGCGTAAACAACAGGAACTGCTGAGCTTTATCGACGATCGGCTGCGTGCCGATGGCGTGTCGCCGTCTTTCGAGGAAATGAAGGACGCGTTGCAGTTACGCTCCAAATCGGGCGTCCACCGGCTGATCAATGCGCTGGAGGAACGCCGCTTCATCCGCCGCCTGCCCAACCGCGCGCGCGCGCTGGAAGTGCTGCAAATGCCCGAGGCACTGCGTGTTACCAAGCCGGTGCTGAAACTCGTGCCGCCGTCGCCGGCCCCTCGCCCGCATGTGCAGGCGATGATCGCCGCCAATGACACGATCGTCGTGCCGCTGCACGGTCGCATTGCCGCCGGTCTGCCCGTTGAAGCGCTGGAAAGCGACCGCTCGATGTCGGTGCCTGCGGCGCTGCTCGGGCCGGGCGATCATTACGCGCTGGAAGTATCGGGCGATTCAATGATCGAAGCCGGGATTTTCGACGGCGATTATGCGCTCATCAAGCGCTGCGACGATGCCCGTGACGGCGATATCGTCGTCGCACTCATCGATGGCGAGGAAGCGACGCTGAAATATCTGCATCGCGAAAAGCATCTTGTCCGGCTCGATCCGGCCAATGCTGCCTATCAACCGCAGCGCTATGAAGCCGGGCGGGTCCGGGTGCAAGGCAAGCTTGCCGGGTTGCTGCGCCGCTATCATTGAGCCTGTGCACCCGGGCTTTGGTGCATAAGGTGTGACGGACAGCAGATAGCCATCGGGACCTGGCAAATGCGCTTCGGCCAGAACACTGAAATCAATCGACGCGAATGTTCAGCGGCTTTTATCCGCCGAGCAAGGCCACGTTGAATGAATCGCCGCGGCGAGCGTACCGACCGCCCGCTCGGCTCGGACGCCTTCATCGCAGCGCTCGAGGCGAGGTCCGGACGAACGCTGGCGCGGCAGCGACCAGGGCCAAAGCCTGCCGCAAACGCGCGGAGATCAGTATAGTGTCCCCGGAACTTACGGAACTTACCTGATAGTGTCCCCGGAACTTACCTGAAAAATCCGACCGGATTAGAACCTGTTACCGCCACCTTTGCCGGGCAGTTACGAGCTATTGCAATCTGAGAAAGGGCC
>CAJAHV010000425.1 GCA_903939555.1 uncultured Alphaproteobacteria bacterium
CGACCAGCGTCGACGGGTCGAGGGCATCGGTTTCGCGGGTGCCGGGGCCGCCGCCGCGCACATCGACCGCCATCACCATGGGTTGTGCCGGAACGATGACGGTCACGCCGGTGTTGATACGGGTGTCATGGGCATGTCCAATGGCAAGGCCGGGCACGTCCGAGAAGCAATCTGTCATGCCGCCTTATAGCAGCGACGGCACGCCACCTTGCAACTTTGACGGTGACCGTGCAGGCAATGGCACGCGGGGGCTGGAGAGACAGATGGTTACGGCGCACATAAACCGCATCGGCACGGCAGTACCCCCCAATGATGTGCACGCGGCGTTCGTGCATTTCGTCGGAGACATGATCGACGATCGCCGTAATGCGCTGATCTTCAAGCGCATGGTCGGCCGCGCCGGGATCGACCATCGCTTCTCCTATTTCGAGCCCCTGGCCAATCCCAACCGGTTCATGGCCGATACCGACGGCTTTTATGCCAAGGGCGCGTTCCCTTCGACCGGGGCGCGCATGGTGCGCTTCGAGAAGTCGGCGCCCGAAATCGCTGCCGCCGCGCTTGATGCGCTCGGGCTGGAGGGGGAGCGTGAGCGGATCACCCACCTTGTCGTTGCGTCGTGCACTGGCTTTGTCGCGCCCGGCATCGACCAGTTGATCGTCAAGGCCGCCGGGCTCAACCCCGGGGTGGAGCGCACCGTGGTGGGTTTCATGGGCTGTTATGCGGCGGTCAATTCGCTGCGGTTGGCGCATCATTTCGTGCGGTCGGACCCGTCGGCGCGCGTGCTGGTCGTCAATCTCGAGCTGTGTACGCTGCATTTTCAGGAAACCGAGGTGCTCGAACGGCTGCTGTCGATGCTGTTGTTCGGCGATGGTTGTTCGGCGGCGCTGGTGACGGCCGATGAAACCGGGCTGGCGCTGAATGATTTCCGCGCCGCCGCCATCGAAGATTCGGGCGATGCCATCACCTGGCGCATCGGTGACCAGGGTTTCGACATGCATCTGTCGGGCGAAGTGCCCGGGCGGATCCAGCGCGCGCTGCGCCATGAGGCGGCGCGCAACGATGGCGAGGGCCTGCTGCGCGGCACGCAGGTGAGCGATTATGACCTGTGGGCGGTGCATGCCGGCGGACGCACTATTCTCGATGCGGTCGAAACCGGCTTCGAACTGCCCGACGACGCGCTGCACTGGTCGCGTGGCGTGCTGCGCGATTATGGCAACATGTCATCGGCGACGCTGATGTTCGTGCTCCAGCGCATCATGGGGCAGGTCGGCACGACGGTTGATCGCGCCGCCAAGGGCTTTGCCGTGGCGTTCGGGCCGGGGCTGGCGGCGGAAAGCTTTCGCTTCACGACCGTGTGATGGCGGTGGATTTCGCCCGGCGCGCCGACGAACCCGAACGGATGGACGCCGATGATTTGCCGGCGGCGACCTATGCGGCGCTGATCGCTGACCTGGCGCGGGTCAACACCATCACGCTGGCGCGGCCGCCGACGCTGGCGTGGCTGGCGCGGGCGACCGCCGGCGGGGACAGTTTCAGCCTTGTCGATGTCGGTTTTGGCCATGGCGACATGCTGCGCGCGGTGGCGCGCTGGGCCGGCCAAGCCGGCAAGCAGGCACAACTGACCGGCATAGACCTCAACCCGCGCAGCGCGCCGGTGGCGGCTGCGGCCAGCGCCGGGCTGGAGATCGCCTGGTTGACCGGCGATGCCGCGGCGCTGGCGGGGCAGCCGGACTTCATCATCTCCTCGCTCGTCGCCCATCACATGAGCGATGCCGAGCTGATCGGCTTCATTCGCTGGATGGACGCGACGGCGGTGCGCGGCTGGTTCATCAACGATCTGCACCGCCACTGGCTGGCCTGGGCGGGGTTCCGCCTGCTGGCGGGGCTGCTGCGCTGGCATCCGATCGTGCGCCATGACGGCGCGTTGAGCGTGCGCCGGGCGTTCGTGCGGCACGATTGGGACCGGTTGCTGGCGGCAGCCGGGGTGAGCGGGGCAAGGGTGCGCTGGCATATGCCGTTCCGCTGGGGCGTTGGGCGGCTGAAATGACCCGCACCGTCATCATTGGCGGCGGGCTGGCGGGCGGCGGCGTGGCGGCGCGGCTGGCGCATCTGGGCCATCCGGCGCTGGTGCTGGAGCGTGAAGTCGGGGCGCATGACAAGATCTGCGGCGAATTTCTGTCGGTGGAGGCGGGCCAGCATCTGGCGGCGCTGGGCCTTGATGTGGCGCGGCTGGGCGGCGCGCGGATCGATACGATGCGGTTGCACGTCGGGCGGCGGGTGGCCGAGGCGCGGTTGCCGTTCGTGGCGACGGGGGTGACGCGGCGTGCGCTCGATGCGGCGCTGCTCGATCATGCCGCCGCTTTGGGCGCCGAAGTGCAGCGCGGCGTGACCGTGCGCGGGCTGGCGCAGGGGCGGGCGGAGACGACGCTGGGCAGCGTTGACGGCGGGGCGTTGGTGCTGGCGACGGGCAAGCATGAGCTGCGCGGGGTGGCGCGTGACCCGTCGGGCACGATCGATGACCTGATCGGCTTCAAGATGTTCTTCAAGGCGACCCCGAAGCTGCGCGCCGCGCTGGCCGGGGCGGTGACGGTGACGGCCTATGATGGTGGCTATGCCGGGCTGCAATGTGTGGAAAATGACCGGCTGAACCTGTGTCTGCTTGTCGAACGCGGGCGTTTCAAGGCGCTGGGCGGGCGCTGGGAGGCGCTGTTTGCGGCGCTGGTGCGCGAGCCGGGGTTGCGATTGCTCGCTGATGCCGAGGCATTGCTGGCCCGGCCGCTGACCATTGCGGGGGTGCCTTATGGGTATCTGTTCCGCAACAGCGCGCCACAGGGGCGGGAAAATGTCGGAGAAACGCCCGGATCCGACCGGGAAAGGCGCGATGACGGCGCGGTTCGGGCGGATTGCGGCGGCAGTTCGGGCGGCTTTGTCGGC
>CAJAHV010000426.1 GCA_903939555.1 uncultured Alphaproteobacteria bacterium
AGCGGCTGCATGCCAGTAAAGATGTAATCGAGCGCCCCCTGGGTCACACCGCCGACACCGATCCGGTTGATCGGCACGCAGCCATTGTCCGGCGTGGTCAGCGTCGAGCGGCAGACGATCGTTCCCGCCGCGACACCCGCGGCATTGCCGGCCGGTGCCAACACGGCATCCTGCGCCAGCGCCATGCGGGCGGTATTCCAGGTGTTGGTCAGCTTTTCCTTGGCCTTGGTAATGCCAGCCTGATAATAGCCGCTCCAGTTCCAATCCTTGCCCAACATTTCGAAATCGCCATCTGCGCCAATAACATAGCGCGACACCTCGCGGATATTATCGCTGCCCGCTGCCGGAATGCCGGCGTTGCTGGTGCCGATGGTGAAGCTGGTCAGGTTGTTGGCGGCCAGCGTTGCCTTGAAGGCGGTCGGCACAAAGGCATTATCGGCCCGGATGACCACGCCGGTGCTCGGCGTCTGCTGGTAAAAGCTCTGGCCCTCGTAGCGGCTGTACGACATCTGGCCGAACAGCTTGAACGCCGGCGACAGTTCATAGCTCAACCGCCCGAACGCCGAGGTGCGGTTTTCATTCGGCACCAGCGAGTTGGAGCTCAGATGCCCGACGCGGGTGATAAGATAGTCGCCGCCGACCATCCACTGGCCGTTACTCGGGCCGAAGGTCAGCTGGTTGATCGACGCCTGGCCATTGGTGATCTGGCCAAAATAGGTGCCCTTGAGCACGCCGGTGGAAATCAGCCCACCCGGGGTGAACTGGCCGGGGCCGATGCCGGCCTGCACCAACCGCGCCGGCAGGCCGTTGGTGGTGGTGAAGGCCGGGTTGTCGATCTGGAAGAAGCCGGCGTTGTTCCAGTCGCGGTCGATGGTATCGACGCCGGTCTGGTCGAAATATTCGGCGCTGAGCAGCAAATGCCCGCGGCCATCGGCAAAACCGGTGCCCCAGGTGAGCGAGGCCTTGTGGTTGCCGGCATCGCCATAAGTGGTGACGCCATATTCATATTCGGCCTTCAGCCCCTTGAACTCCTTGTCGAGGATGAAGTTGATGACCCCCGAGACGGCATCCGAGCCATAGGCCGAGGACGCACCCCCGGTGACGACATCGACCTGCTTGATCAGCGCTTGGGGGAAGGTGTTGACGTCGACGATGCCGCCCGTCGACGAGGCGACCGAGCGCTGACCATCGAACAGCACCAGCGTGCGGGCGGCGCCGAGCGCGCGCAGGTTGATCGAGGCGATGCCGGCGATGCCGTTCGACAACGACCCTGAAGAGTTGGCCGCTGTCGAACTGCCGCGCACCGACGGCAGGGTGTTGACGAAATCGGCAATATTGGCGGGCGATTCGGCCTTGAGTTCCTTCGCCCCGATAACGCTGACCGGGGTGGGCGCATCATAGCCATCACGGGCGATGCGACTGCCGGTGACGACGATCGCTTCGGTGCCATCGGCAAGCTCGGCGGCCGGCTGCATCGGCGCAGGCTGGGCCTGCTGCGCTTGCGCGGCGCCGGCGACAAGCAGGGCAAGCCCGCTGCTGGCGATCAGGAAACGATGCAGCGCCTTAACGGCGATTTCATGCTGCGCCTTCGCGGCGATGCTACCTACGGTCGTGATCATTCTGTCCCCCTTTGAAAGATCGCGGTTGCCCACGCCTCCCCCCCGGACTTCACTGCCGGTTCCTGCCCTTGACGTTACTGGCTGCCCCGCCGTTGCCATCTGGCATGAGCGGCCAGTCTCCCGCAAGGCCCCGACGGTGGGACGCATCCCCCAAATGTCACATACGCCTTTTGACGTAGCACCCCCGTCGCAGGTGCGTGACAGCGCGGCCGGGGGCGCTACAATGCGGTCATGAACCAAGCGCCGCCCGAAGACTGGACCCGCCATCTGCCCGCGCTGCTGCGCCCCTATGCCGAAAAGGGGCCGGTCGGCGCGCTGCTGCTCGGCATGGCATCGGGTTTTCCGATCGCGATGATCGCCGCGACACTAACCACCCGCCTCGCCGAAAGCGGCATCGAGAAAAAGACTGTCACCGCCTTTGCGCTGGCGCTGCTGATGTACAATCTCAAGCTTTTGTGGGCGCCGGTGATCGACCGGGTGCGGCTGCCGCTGCTCGCCGCGCTGATCGGGCATCGCCGCGCCTGGTTGCTGGTCACCGCGCTCGGCGTTGTCCTGGCGGTGGCCTGGCTCGGCCTTGCCGATCCGGTAACGCAACTGCCGACGGTTGTTGCCGCCGCGATTGCCGTGGGTTTCGCCGGGGCCAGCTTCGATATCGTCATCGATGCCTATCGCATCGAAAATCTTTCTCCCGAGCAGCTCGGCACCGGCTCCGGCATGACACAATATGGCTGGCGAATCGGCAACGCGCTCGCCGCTTCGACCGTGCTGGTGCTCGCCGGCCGCGCCGGTTGGTCGGTCGCTTATGTCGCGGCCACGCTCTTCGTGCTGCCGGCACTGGCGGCGGCGCTGTTGCTCGGCGAACCCGAACGCCCGGCCGTGTCCGGTGCGGCCAAGCGCGGCTGGGCGGCGGTGCAGGATGCCGTGGTGGCGCCGCTTGCCGATTTCCTGACGCGGCAGGGGGCGGCGCTGACGCTGGTGTTCGTTCTCCTGCACAAGATCGGTGATACCGTCGCCAACCTGTCGCTGCGGCTGTTGTTTGCCGATCTGGGTTTCAGCAAGGATGAAATCGCCGGCTATGATGTCGGCATCGGCTTTGTCGCGCTGCTCGTCGGTATCTTCGTCGGCGGGCTGCTCTATAAGGTCATCGGGCTGAAATGGTCGGTGCTGATCAGTCTCGTGCTGATGGGCATCTCCAATCTGGGCTTTGCGCTGCTCGCCATCGCCGGCCATTCCAATCTCGGCATGGCGCTGGCCATCGGTTTCGAAAATTTCAGCAGCGGTTTCGGCGGGGTGGCTGTCGGCGCCTATTTCGCCGCGCTCTGCGACCATCGCTTTACCGCCACACAGTTCGCACTGGTCTCCGCCGCCGCCTCGGTGGTCGGGCGCTTGTTCAGCGCCTCGACCGCCGGCGGGCTGATCGAGACGCTCGGTTATGTCGATTTCTACTTCGTCACCACCCTGCTCGCCGTGCCCGGCATCGCCATCTTTGCTTATATGATGCGCGCCGGGCTGGTCGAGGATGCGCTGCCGCCCGCCAAACCTGTGTCACCAGCCTGACACAGATTCGCACCGCGACTGTCACAAAAACCGGCTAGGGCAACCGCAGCGCCGCCATGGTGCCGCCATCGGAGTCGATGTTCATGGGTCTCGCCCTCAGCCGTCCGACCGCCATTGCCCCGCAGTTGCTCGCCGCGGCACCCTTCATCCACCGCGTCGGCCAGCTCGATGTCCGCCTCGCCGTCTCCGAGGCCGAAATCGCCGCCGCCCAGGCGCTGCGCTACCAGATCTTCTATGATGAAATGGGGGCGGCTCCGACTGCCGCCATGGCGCGCGAACGCCGCGATATCGATCCTTATGACATGATCTGCGACCATCTGCTCGTCGTCGATCACGGCCTTGATGGCCGCCCGCATGTCGTCGGCACCTATCGCCTGCTGCGCCAGTCGGTCGCCACCGCGCACCACGGTTTCTATTCCGCCGGCGAATATGACCTCGCGCCACTGATCGCCCAATCGGTCGCCGGCGGGCAATTGCTCGAACTCGGCCGCAGCTGCGTTGCCCCGGCGTGGCGCAACAATGCCACCATCTCGCTGCTCTGGCGCGGCATCGCTTCCTATCTCCAGACGCACAACATCGGCCATATGTTCGGCTGCGCCTCGCTGCACGGCGCCGATCCGCTGCTCCACACCGCCGAACTGTCGTACCTCTACCATCACCATCTGGCGCCGCCGCAACTGCGCGCCCGGGCGCATGACAGCAACCATGTCCCCATGGACCGCCTCCCCGCCGCCTCGATCGACACCCGCGCCGCCTCGCGCGCGCTGCCACCGCTCATCAAGGGTTACCTCCGCGTCGGCGCCATGGTCGGCGATGGCGGCTTTGTCGACCACCAGTTCAATACCGTCGATGTATTCGTCATCATGCCGGTCGATCGCATCACCAGCCGCTATGCGGCGCGGTTTGTCGGGGCGAACGATTCGCAGTAAAGTGTCTCCGACGGGCAGGGGCTCAGCCCCTGCACCCGATTGATGGAGACGCACGTGAAACGCATGCGGATTGATTTTGTCAGTGATGTAGTGTGCCCGTGGTGCGTCATCGGGCTGAAGTCGCTCGAACAGGCGCTTGCCAACGCTGCCGATGTCGTGCGCGCGGACATCCGTTTCCAGCCGTTCGAGCTCAACCCCGACATGCCGCGCGCCGGCGAAAATGTCAGCGAGCATGTCGCCCGCAAATATGGCGCCGACCCGGAACGTTCGCGCGGCACCCGCGACCTTATCCGCACCAGCGCTGCTGCCTTTGGTTTCGCCATGAACAGCGGCCCCGACAGCCGCATCTGGAATACCTTCGATTGCCATCGCCTGCTGCACTGGGCCGGCCTGTCGGGCCACCAGGCGGCGCTCAAGCTCGCGCTGTTCACGACGCATTTCAGCGATGGCCGCGACCTTGGCGACCCCGAAACGCTGGTTGCCGCCGCCGCCGGTGTCGGGCTGGATGCCGCCGCCGCCCGCGACATCCTCGCCAGTGGCACCTATACCAACGAAGTCCGCCATGACGAACGCTTCTGGCGCGAACAGGGCATCAGCGCCGTGCCGGCCGTCATCATCGACGGTAAATATCTCATCACCGGTGGCCAACCCGTCGAAGCCTTTGAAAAAGCCATTCGCCGTATCGCCGCCGAAACCCCGGCCTGATCGCGACCAGCCCCTATAACCACCCCCGCCAGCGGAACACCGGATACGGCAGGATCGCCGACGCCAGCATCAGCGCCAGCGCCCAAGGATAGCCCAGTTTCCACCCCAGCTCGGGCATGATCGCAAAGTTCATGCCGTAGATCCCGGCGATCAGCGTCGGCGGCATGAAGACAATGGCACCAACCGAAAAAATCTTCAGCACGGCGTTTTGCTCGATCGAAATCAGCCCCAGTGCCGCATCGAGCAAAAAGGTGATGTTGCCCGACAAATAACTCGAATGATCCGACAGCGAGGCAATATCGCGCGACAGGCTTTTGACATGCGGCTGAATGCCGGTCGATTTGGGCGCCGCAAATATCAGATAGCCGAGCGCGCGATTGAGACTGACCGCAGCGTGACGCGCCTTCGACAGCGCATCCTGAGCATGCCCCAGCCGGATCAGCAACGATTGCAGCGCCAGGTTCGACACCCGCTGCTGGCCACCGACACGGGCGCGACGAAACGCCTGTCGCGACACCGCATCGACTTCGCGGCCAACATGTTCGATGCCGTCGGCAAGCCGGTCAACCACCGCATCGAGCAGATGCACCAGCGCCATTCCCGAATTTTCGCACAACAGCGGCGTGCGCTCGACATGCGCTGCGAAGCGTTCGAACGACTGGATTTCAGCGTGGCGCACGGTAATCAGATGCGCCGGCGTCAGGATGAAACTGACGGCGTGGTTCTCCGGATTGGCCCGCAGGATGCCGGTTGCCAGCGTTGCCGTCATGTAGATGGCGCCATTTTCTTCATATAACCGGCTGGAGGTTTCGATCTCGTCCATCTCCTCCTCACTCGGCACGGCGATGCCGGTTACCGCCTCGACAAAAGCCTCTTCCTCGGCAGACGGATTGTACAGGTCGATCCAGATGGCGCCCGCGGGCAGCACGCCCGCAGCGGCATCGACGGTGATGACATTCATGTCACCGGCGGGGGTGATGGCGCGCAGCATCGTGTTTCCAATCTCAAGCCCGGCCCTGCAGACTTACCGTCATTCGCCGCCATGGCAACCGTCGGGCACCGGCGCGTGGCGGGGCTTGCGCCGGCCAGTGCGGCCTTGCCGGCGGCAAATTATACCCGCAACGCCGCTTATTGCGTATAGAGTACCGCTGACAAAGGGGCCGCGCAGCCATGGCGACAAGCAAGATGACCGGCGACACCGCCGCAATCCCTGCACCATCCTATCTGTTTCACCGCCATACGCTGGCGGTGCGGGTGACACACGGGATCAACGCCATCGCCATCGCCTTTCTGCTCGGCACCGGCTTCAATATCTTCAACGCCCATCCCAGCCTGTACTGGGGCCACTATGGCGCCGAGGCCGATGCTGCGAAACGCTGGCTTGAAATCGGCTCGGCCACCACGCCGGCGGGGCAGGCCCATGGCTTTGTCCGCATCGGCAGCCTGACAGTGCGGACTACCGGCGTGCTCGGCATTTCGACGGGCAGCAACGGCCGCCTGCAGGCCATCGCCTACCCCGGCTGGGCGACGATTCCGGCGGGGCGTGACCTTGCCACGGCGCGTAATTTCCACTTTTTCTTCGCCTGGGTGCTGATCCTCAATGGGTTGCTGTATCTGGGCCATGGCCTCGCCACCGGCCATCTGCGCCGCGACCTGCTGCCCCGGCTGAAGGAGCTTGGCCCCGCCACCATCGGCGGCGACATCATCCGTCACGTCCGGCTGCAATTCCCCAAGGGCGAGGCCTCGAAACGCTATCATATCCTGCAAAAGCTCGCCTATGGCGGCATCGTGTTCGTCATCATCCCGCTGGCCATCCTGACCGGGTTGGGCATGTCGCCGGGCGCCAATGCCGCCTGGTCATGGCTGCCCGATGTCTTTGGCGGGCGGCCATCGTCGCGCTCGCTGCATTGGGTGGCGGCCAATCTCATCCTGCTGTTCATCGCCGTCCACCTCATGATGGTGGTGCTCGCCGGACCATTCAACGAAATCAGGTCGATGATTACCGGCAAATTCCGTATCGACCCGGAGACCGCGAAATGAACCTCACGACGCGACGGGGCCTGATCGGCTTTGGCGGCGCTGCGGCCGGTGGCCTGCTGCTGTCGGGCTGCGACGCGGTGGTCGGCAATGCCAAGCTGAAAGCCGTGGCGCAATCAGCCGAGGCCGCGACGCTGCGTTGGCAGCGCCTGATCGGCCGCAACGGCCTGGCGCCGGAATTCAGCGCCGCCGACCTGTCGCCCAACTTCAAGGTCAACGGCACCCGGGAACCGATGGAGCCTGAATATCAGGCGATGAAGGCTGAAAATTTCGCCAATTGGACGCTCGCCATCACCGGCCTTGTCAACAACCCGATGGCGTTGAGTCTGGCGCAGCTGAGATCACTGCCGGCGCGTACCCAGATCACCCGCCACGATTGTGTCGAAGGCTGGAGCGCCATCGGCCAATGGACCGGCCCGCAATTGGGCACCCTGCTCAAGGCCGCAGGCCTGAAGACCAATGCCCGCTATATCGTCTTGCGCTGCGCCGACAATTACGGCGGGCAAGTGTCGAAGGGCGGCGCGCAATCGACCTCGCGCTATTACGAGAGCATCGACCTCGTCGACGCTTTCCACCCCCAGACCATTCTCGCCCACAGCATGAACGGCAGCCCCCTGTCGGTCGGCCATGGCGCCCCCATCCGCCTGCGTGTCGAACGCCAATTGGGTTACAAGCACGCCAAATATGTCATGCAGATCGACGTCGTCAGCAGCCTCGCCGGCTATGGCAGCGGCCATGGCGGCTATTGGGAAGACCGTGGTTACGAATGGTATGCGGGGATCTGAAGCAATTTCCAATCAACCCGGGGGCCCATCATCACCCGGGTCTAGAACGGCACATCGTCGTTGAGATCATCATCGAACGCCGCCGGGCGCTTGGCGGCACCACCAAAATTGTTGCCCCCGGCCGGCGCGCCATAATCATCGCCGCCGCCATAGCCGCCCCGGTCGCCACCGCCGCTCGCGTTGCCGCCGCCGCCCATGTTGCCACCGCCGCCATCACGGCCGCCGATCAAGGTCAATTCACCCTTGAACGGACCGACAACGATTTCGGTCGTGTAGCGATCGGCGCCGCTCTGATCCTGCCATTTGCGCGTGGTGAGAGCGCCTTCGATGTAAACTTCGCTGCCCTTGCGAAGATATTGCATCGCCACCTTGCCGATATTTTCGTTGCGAATGACGATGTTATGCCATTCGGTCTTTTCCTTGCGCTCACCGCTCTGCTTGTCGCGCCAGGTTTCCGATGTCGCCATGGTGAAGTTGACCACCGAGCCGCCATTGGCAAAGCTTTTCGATTCCGGATCCTTGCCCAGTCGCCCGACCAGAATCACCTTGTTCACGCCTGCCATGATCCGAATTCTCCTCTTTCATTCTTCTTATCGGGCGACAGGGCCGCCCGCAACGTCATGCCTTGCCAAAATGGTGGATATCGGGAACTGGCTCGCGCCACCGCGATCTGGCGCACACCGGTACTGGTGCTGGCGCGGGAGTCGTGGCTGGCGCTGGCGCTCGGCCTGCATCTGGTGCTGATGATCCTGCCCGGCGGGCCGGGTTGAGCCTTATTCCGCCGCGTCCGCCGCCGGCAGCGCCGCCACCGCCATATCCGCGGTATTCGGCAGCATCGGCACCTGGACGACAGGCGCCAGATCGACAAGATCTTCCAGCCCGGTCGCTGCACCCATGTCCTTCAGCTTGCGCGCCCGGCCGACGACCCGCGAATCGACTTGGCCGACCAGCGTGTTCCAATTGCCGACCGCCGCCTCCAGCGCCTTTTGCACCTTGTTGAAATTGCCCCCCATGATGCGGATCGAATCATACAGGTCGCGGCCCAGCTTGGCGATTTCGGCAGCTTCCTTGGCCAGCCGCGCCTGGTCGCGCAGCGCGCCGACGGTGCGCGCCACAGCGACAAGGTTGACCGGCCCGGCCAGCACCACCTGCCGCTTGAAGAAATCGTTCATCAAGGTGCGGTCGTGTTCGAGCGCCGCGCCAAGAAAATTTTCGCCCGGCACGAACAGCACGACAAATTCCACCGCATTGCCGACAGCCTTGGCATAATCCTTCTTGGCCAGCCCGTCGGCGTGGGTGCGCACGGCGCGGGCATGGGCGGCAAGATAGGTCTGCCGCGTCGCTCCGTCCTCCGCCTCGGCCGCCGAGACATAGGCATCGATCGAACATTTCACATCGACGACCAGCACGCGCCCGCCGGGCAGGTTGATCTTGAAATCGGGTCGCTGCTTGCCGTCCTCGCCATCGACCGACCATTGCGCCTCGAAATCGATGCCCTCCACCAGCCCGGCGGCTTCGAGCACATTGCGGCACTGTTCCTCGCCCCAGCGCCCGGCGACCTTGCCCGATGAACGCAGCGCGGTTTCCAGCTTGGCCGCCGCCCCCGACACGCGTTCCTGGCCCAGCACGACACCGGCCAGCTGTTGCTTGAGGCTGCCATAGGCTTCGGTCCGTGCCGCTTCGACTTCACCGAGCCGGGTTTCATATTTGACCAGCGTTTCCCTGACCGGCGCGATCAACTCGGCAAGCTGGTTGCGATTGGCCTCCAGCCCGGCGCCGGCGGCTTCGCGCTGCCGCGTCATCAATTGCTCGGCGCTTTCGGCGAGCCGCGCCTGCGCGCCTTCCAGCGCCTTGGTGGCCAGCGCCTGAAAGGTTTCGACGGTACGCGCCACTTCGGCGGCATGGGCACGGTCGCGCTCGGCCTGCTGGGCGGTAAGCGCGCTCAAGGCGCCGGCCAGCCGTTCGCGCTCGGCCTCGGCGCTGCGCAATTCCTCGTTGCGGCGGCCCAGCATCAGCACTTCGGCGGCGTGCCGGCCGCGTTCCTCGCGCTGGCGGCTGACTTCGGCGGCAAGTTCGGCTGCTTCGCCGCGCGCCGCGTCACGATCGGCCTGCGCTGCCTGCAACGGCCGCCCCCACAACAGCCAACCGAGCAGCAAGGCCGTCCCCAGCGCGATGGCGGCAGCGATCAGCACTTCGGTCAAACCCGGTCTCCCAGCGGAACGTTGCACGAACATTAGGCGAGGTGGCGCTCGGGTGAAAGGGCGATCTTGCCAAGCGCGGCAAAAGCACCACTGATGGCGACATGCGTATCCTTGGCTTGCCTGCAATCGCCCTCCCCGCAATCGCCTTCCTGCTGGCGGCCGCCGCGCCGCCGCCGATTTCGGCCGCGCGCATCAAGGCCGATGTCGAAACCCTGGCGTCCGACGCCTTTGCCGGGCGCGGCCCGGGAGAAGCCGGCGAGACCAGGACAATCGAATTCCTGCAACAGGCCATGGCGGCCGCCGGCCTGCAACCCGGTGGCCCGCAGGACAGTTGGCAGCAGGCCGTGCCGCTCGTCCGGCTCGACCGGCAACCCGGCGCACGACTGGCGCTCACTTTTGGCGGCAAGACCTATGCGTTGCAGCCCGGCCAGGACGTGACACTGGCGCTGCGCAACCCCGGCGTTACCACGCTCACCGATTTGCCGCTGGTCTTTGCCGGCTTCGGCATCTTCGGCAATGGCTATGATGCCTATCGCGGTGTCGACATGCGCGGCAAGATCGCCATTGTCCTTGCCAATGATCCCGATTTCGAAGCGGGTCGCGATCTGGGCTTCGAAGGCCGGCGGCTGGTTGTCGCCGGGCGGGTCGGTTCCAAATTCGAAGCCGCCGCACGCGCCGGGGCGGCGGGCATACTGGTCATCCATGAAGATGCCGCCGCCAGCTATCCCTGGCTGCAGGTCGCGAGCGGCGACGCGCTGCCGGCGATGGTGCCGGCACCGCTCGCCCCCTCGCCGCTGGCTTTCAGCGGCTGGCTGCCGCTGCGGCTGGGCACCGAAGTGCTTGGCAGCACCGGCCTGTCGCTCGCCGATGCCAAGGCGCGCGCCCGCGTGCCGGGCTTTGTCGCCATGCCATTGCCCGGGGCCACCTTGTCGGTGCATGGCGACGTGACGGCGACACCGCTGACCAGCCACAATGTCATCGGCATTCTGCCCGGCGCGTCGCAGCCGCAGCAAGTCGTGCTTTACGGCGCCCATTGGGATGCAAACGGCCGCAACGGTCCCGATGCGACCGGCGATGCGATCCGCAACGGCGCCATCGACAATGCCACCGGCACCGCCGAACTGATCGAAGTGGCGCGCGCCTTTGCCAGCGGGCCGCGCCCGGCGCGATCGGTGGTCTTTGCCGCCTGGACGGCCGAGGAAAAAGGCCTGCTCGGCGCCGACTATTACGCCGCCCACCCGGTGCAGCCGCTGGCGCAGGTCGTGGCTGTCATCAACCTCGATCCGCATGTCGTGCTGCCGGCGGCGCGCAATATCGAACTCGTCGGCGGCGGCCGTACCGGGCTGGAGGATGATCTGCGCGCTGCGGCTGCCACGCTGGGTCTTGCGCTCACCGATGAACCCGACCCCGAAGCCGGCTGGTATTTCCGGTCCGACCATTACCCCTTTGCCCGCCGCGGCGTGCCGGCGCTGTCATTCCGCGCCGGGCGCGATCTTGTCGAAGGCGGCACGGCGGCCGGTTCAGCGCTGGTCCGCGCCTATAACGCCAGCCGCTATCATCAACCGAGCGACCAGTTCAGCCCCGGCTGGACCTTCGCCGGGACCGCGCAGGAAGCCGGTGTCGCCTATCTGGTCGGGCGCAAACTCGCCGATGGCAACGACTGGCCGCTGTGGAACGCGGGCAATGAATATGCACCGCTGCGTGCGCCAAAGGCGCCCTGACATACGCGCCAGCGGCGCCATGAAACGCGCGCCCGCTATCGTGCGATCAGGCCCAGGCACGTCCCCGGCTCGATACGGCTGCCGTCGGGCTTGCGCGCTGCGGCGCCATTGACCGCCAGCCTGCCGCCAGCCGGGTAGAAATAGACATCGAGCACACAGGCCGGGCGCACGAATTGCAACTGGCGCGCCGCGCCTTCGCTGCGATCGAGCGCGGCCGGACCGAGCAGCGCCAGCACGGCAGCCACATCGCGGCCCTGCAGCCGCGCGAGCCCCGGTGACACCGCCGCCGGGGCTGCGGGGCGCGGCGCCGGCAACCCAACCGGCGGCGCCGATGGAGCGCACGCCGACAGCAGCACCAGAGTGGGCAAGGCAA
>CAJAHV010000427.1 GCA_903939555.1 uncultured Alphaproteobacteria bacterium
CCGGCAGCGCCACCCCCGGGCCGGCATCGCCCAGGAACAGCCGCTTCCACAGGCCGATGCCGCGCCGCAGGGTGAAGGGGAATTTGAGATCATTGCCCGGCGCCGTCACCGCGACGGGCGGCAGGGTGCGCAGATAGGCATACAGGTCCGCGACATCGCTTTTGGTCAGCCGCTGGTACGACCCATAGGGAAAGGCGGGATAGAGGTGCTGCCCTTCGGGATCGACCCCGCGCTGCATGGCATTGGCAAAATCAGTCAGGCTCCAGCCACCGATGCCATGCGCCGCATCGGGCGAGATATTGGGGGCGCGAAAGCTGCCGAACGCCGTCACCAGCGGCGCGCCGCCGCCCAGCCGCAGCCGGTCATCGCCCTTGGCACCCGCCGCCGCATGGCAGGATGCACAGCCGCCGGCCCAGAAGATCCGCGCCCCGCGCGCGGCGTCAGCGCTGGCAACACTGCCGATCTGCCCCGGCGCCAGCCGGTCGGGGATGGTCAGCCCCCAGAACAGGCCGCCGCCCACCACGGCAAGCACCAGCAGCCCGGTCAGCGCGCGGCGGAATCTCCTCTGCGCGCGGCGCATGGGATCAATCCTTCTTGATGCGGAAGCCTTCGTGGCAGCTCTTGCAGTTGCCGGTCACGGTGATGAACTGCGCCTTGAAGGCATCGAGCGTCGCCGGCTTGGCGGCCAGCGCCGCCTTGGTATCGGCGTCGAACTTCAGCACCGCCGCCTTGAAGTCGGCCGGCTTGCTCCAGACGGCGGGGGCGGCTTCGGTGTCACCGCCGGTTTCGCTGCCCTTGGGGAACAGCGTGCCGAACTTTTTGGCGGTATCGTTCATGTTCTTGAAGATCGCCATCGCCGATGCGGCACTAAAAGGCACTTCACCCTTCAGCATCTTGGCACCGGCGCCGGTATCACGGCCATTCTGCTTCATGATCGCCTGACGCGCCGCGATGGGATCGACCGGCTGGGCGGCGACCGGCAGGGCGACAGCCAGCAAGGAAAGTGCGGCAAGGAAGCGAAGGGTCATGGCAATACTCCAAAAATGGCAAGAATATCCGTCGCCAATCTCCCCCGCTTTGCGGCCAAGCGCAATGGGCTTTCGCACGCCGTCGGGCCAAAGCGCCGCGCCAAACGCTCTTGCATCGCCGCGCCGGCGCCGCCACATGGATTGCCATGAATGCCGATACACCTCCACCGCTCCAGGCGGTCATCATCCCGGTAACCGCGCTGCAGCAGAATTGCACCCTGCTCTGGTGCACCAAGACCATGCGCGGCGCCTTTACCGATCCGGGCGGTGACATCGACCGCTTGCTGGCGGTGGCGCAACAACATGGGGTGACCATCGAAAAGCTGCTCGTCACCCATGGTCACATCGATCATTGCGGCCTGACCGGGGTGCTCGCCGAACGGCTGGGCGTGCCGATCGAAGGCCCCCACCCCGATGACAAATTCTGGATCGACCAGGCGCCCGACGTGGGCGCGCAATATGGCATCGATGGCGCCACTGCCTTCACCCCCGACCGCTGGCTGTTTCAGGGCGATACGGTGACGGTGGGCGAACTGGTGTTTGATGTTTATCACTGCCCGGGCCACACCCCGGGGCATGTCATTTTCCACCACGCCGCGTCGAACCTCGCGATTGTCGGCGATGTGCTGTTTCAAGGCTCGATCGGCCGCACCGATTTTCCGCGCGGCAACCATGGCGATCTGATCCGGTCGATCACCACCCGGCTCTGGCCCCTGGGCGGCGAGACGGCATTCGTGCCCGGCCATGGCCCGATGTCGACCTTCGCCCGCGAACGCGCGGCCAATGCCTATGTCGCCGACCGGGTGCTGGCGCTCGACTAAAGCCTATACCGCAGCGTAGCTTGCCGCGACAATCAACGCGGCGATGCTAAGGCCGCCCAGCACGATCCACGTGCCGGCGGCACCGATGACCCGCCACGGGTTACCACCTTCGATGCCCATGCCATAGGCATGCGAGGCGCGCACCGCGACCAGCCCCAGCCCGGCCGCCCACAGCGCCGGCGGACTGACCTCCAGCGAATTTTCGATGACGAAGATCAGCACGAGGCAGATCGGCACATATTCGGCGAAATTGGCATGGGCGCGGATGCGTTGCAGCAAGCGCGCATCGCCGCCGTCGCCCAGCGACACCTTGGCCGATTGGCGCACCTGCACCACCCGCCACGACAGCCAAACATAAAGAAGCCCGCACAGGGCTGCCGTCACCAGGGTCACGACCATCGCCAATCTCCGCCAAACACGCTGCGTTGAACACCGGGCATCGCATAGGCCGGCAACCCGGCACGGGCAAGAATGTTCCGGTCCCGGACCATCCGGGCCATCAGGCGCATTCGAGGCACGATGATTGTGTTCGGGCGGTGCCGGAGCTGCGCTGCCGCGGCGGATTGGCCGGCTGTATTGACGCCGTCGTTCAGCCGGCGGCAGTAGCCGGTTTGGACGTTGGCTTGGGCATCTTGGTCGCGATCAGCGCATAGCTGCGCTCATACCATTTCGAGCCGGGGTAATTATTTCCCAGCACCGCCGCCGCTTTTTGCGCTTCTTCCGGAATGCCGAGTGCGAGATAGCATTCAACGAGCCGGTGCAGCGCCTCGGGCGTGTGGCTGGTCGTGTCATAACGATCGATTTCGTTGCGGAAGCGCGAAACCGCGGCGAGATACAGACCCTGCTTCTGGTAGAAACGGCCGATTTCCATTTCCTTGCCGGCAAGATGGTCGCGCGCCAGATCGATCTTCAGCCGCGCATCGGCAGCATAATCAGTGTTGGG
Organism: uncultured Alphaproteobacteria bacterium; assembly: GCA_903939555.1. Lineage (GTDB taxonomy): Bacteria > Pseudomonadota > Alphaproteobacteria > Sphingomonadales > Sphingomonadaceae > Sandarakinorhabdus. The sequence goes on from CAJAHV010000427.1 coordinate 2,793, forward strand.
ATAGCGCCTGATCAACTCGTTGAGCGCATCAAGCGCCTGTTGGGTGATGCGCTGATCGCGCTGCACACCCGAAATCTGTTCATAATAGCTGACCGCGATCATGTAATAGGCATAAGGCGCTTCGCGGCTGCCGGGATGCAGCGACAGGAACCGCTGCGACGACGAGATCGATTCGGTGAAGTCACCGGCGACATAATAGGCAAAAGCGCTCATCAGCTGCGCCCGGCGCGCCCAGACCGAATAGGGGTGCTGGCGCTCAACCTCGTCGAATTGCGCCGCCGCGAGCTTGTACTGGCGCTTTTCGAGCGTGTCCTTGGCGATGCTGTAGAGCGTTTCCACGTCGCGGGCGACGTAGCTCTGGTCCTTCTTGGCCTTGTTGTTGGCGCATGCCGACAGGGCCAGCGTAGCCGACAAGGCGAAAATGACCGGGCGAAACCAACTTGAGCTCTGCATCATGATACGTCTTAGACCAAGGCAACCCCGCCGCCAAGCGTCAGCAGCGCCCACGAAACGCCGTGCTGCCGAGTGCATCCCACGGCCCGTCGCAATAACGCCACAGCGCCAGCGCGACGGCGCGAGTGGCATGAGGCTCGAAGGTCGCCGCCAGCAGCGATCGGGTCGCCCGGGCCTCGGCCGGGGTGACCTTGTTCTGCACCGTCACATGACCGGCGAAACCAGCCTGATCCTGCGGCGTCAACAGCCCGGCCCAGCCCGCCGCCAGCGCGTCGTGCACGGCGCCAAGCGCCGGCGCGCGCAGCCGGAAGGCGACCCCGGTCTCGCGGCACTCGACTGCGGTAACCGTTACCTCCGGCGGCGCGACTTCGGCACAGATGACCTTGATCCGGCGCCGCACCACATCAAGCTCGCGCCCCGGCAACTGGCGAAACAACGTCACATGCGCTGGCACCTTGTTGCGCGCGACGGGATAATGCGCCCGACGCAGGGCCTCGAACCGTGCCTGGACGGCGGGTTCGAGCAAGGCCGTGATAATCAGCGGGCGCGGGTCGAGCATATGCCAAACAATCCCTCCCCCCAAGCGCAGCAGGGAGGGAATATATTCACATATCCTGCGGACGGCGGCGGATGACCAGGTTGCGGATTTCGGTCATGTCTTCCATGGCAAAGCGCACACCTTCGCGGCCCAGTCCCGAATCCTTCACACCACCATAGGGCATGTTATCGACGCGATAGCTCGGCACATCGTTGATAACGACCCCACCGACATCGAGCACATCCCACGCCTTGAGCATGTGGAACAGATCGCGGGTGAACACCCCGGCCTGCAGGCCGAACTTGCTGTCATTGACCATGGCCAGAGCAGTGTCGAAATCGCTGAAAGTCGCAAAGAACGCTACTGGCCCAAAAGCCTCCTCGGTGTTGAGCTTGGCCGAGAGCGGCACATTTTCAAGCAGCGTCGCCTCGAGCATCGCCCCTTCGCGCTTGCCGCCGCAAAGGATCGTCGCGCCACCAGCGGTCGCCTCTTTGATCCAATTGTCGAGCCTTGTGGCTTCTTTCACATCGATCATCGGGCCAACGAAGGTCGCTTCCTCGGCGGGGTTGCCGGCGATCAGTTTTGCCGTCTTGGCGACGAGCAGATCACGGAAAGCCGGATAGATGGCTTCATGAACGAAGATCCGCTGTACCCCGATGCACGACTGGCCTGACTGGTAAAAGGCGCCGAAAACCGTGCGATCGGCGGCATCTTCCAGATCGGCATCCTTATCGATGATCACCGCAGCATTGCCGCCGAGTTCGAGCACCACTTTTTTCTTGCCGGCGCGCGCTTTCAGATCCCAGCCGACATCAGGCGACCCGGTAAAGCTGAGCAGTTTCAGCCGGTCATCGGTGGTGAAGAGATCGGCACCATCGCGGTGCGCCGGCAAGATCGAAAAGGCCCCCGGCGGCAGAGCCGTCTCGGCAAGCACTTCGCCGATGATGATCGCGCCCAGCGGGGTGCGCGAGGCGGGCTTCATCACGAACGGGCAGCCGACGGCAATCGCGGGAGCAATCTTGTGGGCAGCAAGGTTAAGCGGGAAATTGAAGGGCGAAACAAAGCTGCACGGCCCGATCGGCACGCGCTTCCACATGCCCTGATAGCCCTTGGCACGCGGCGAAATATCGAGCGGCTGCACCTCCCCGGTCATCCGCACGCTTTCTTCGGCGGCGATGCGGAAGGTATCGATCAACCGGCCAACTTCGCCGCGCGCATCGCGGATAGGCTTGCCCGCCTCGATGCACAGCGCATAAGCCAGTTCCTCGAAGCGCTCGGTGAAGCGCGTCACGCAATGCGCAAGGACCGCCTGGCGCTCATAGGCTGCCATCTTGGCCATCGGCTCGGCAGCAGCGACAGCGGCGGCAATGGCGCGATCGATGGTGGCGGCATCGGCCATGGCAACGCGGGTTGCCGGCAGGCCGGTGTATTTGTCGGTCACTACCAGGTCGGTGTTGGGCATTTCCGCCTTGTTGGCGACATACATCGGATAGGTTTCACGCAACGCAGTCATAGTCATACTCCCAAATTTTGTTTCAAACGGTCAGCACGACCTTGCCTGTCGCCTTGCGGTCCATCATCCAACGGATCGCCGCAGCGCCCTCATCTAACGAGAAATGCTTGGAAACATGCGGGCGAATCTTGCCGGCGCGATACCATTCGAGCAGTTCCGCCATGTTTTCGCGATGCAGCGGCGCTTCGGCGCGGGTGAAGGCACCCCAGAACACCCCGACGATCGAGGCGCCCTTGATCAGCGGCAAGTTGAGCGGCAGTGACGGGATCGCCCCGGCCGCAAAGCCGACAACAAGGTAGCGGCCATTCCAAGCGATACCGCGGAACGCCGGCTCGGCATAGCGATCGCCCACCGGATCATAGATGACATCGACGCCGCGCCCGCCGGTCAGCACCTTGATACGGTCCTTCAGGTCTTCGGTGGCATAGTTGATGGTCTCGTCGGCGCCATATTCGCGGCACAGCGCCAGTTTTTCATCACTCGATGCCGCTGCGATGACCTTGGCACCCATCACCTTGCCAAGTTCGACCGCAGTCAACCCGACGCCACCGGCAGCGCCAAGCACGAGCAGCGTCTCTCCGGGCTGCAGGCGCGCGCGCTGTTTGAGCGCATGGTGCGAGGTGCCATACGTCATGGTGAAACCACTGGCGACGTCGAAAGGCATGTCCCCGGGAATCGGCACGATCTGATCGCGATTGGCGATGACTTGTTCGGCAAAGCAGCCATGGCCGGTCATCGCGACCACCCGGTCGCCAATCGCGACATCGCTGACGCCTTCGCCCACCGCATCGACCACACCGGCGGCCTCGCCACCCGGTGAAAAGGGCAGCGCCGGTTTGAACTGATAGAGGTTCTGGATGATCAGCGTGTCGGGGAAGTTGACGCCGGCGGCGTGAACCCGCACCCGCACCTGGCCCTTGCCGGGTTCGGGCAGCGGGATGTCGCTGACCAGCAGTTTTTCCGGGGGCCCATGTTCGACACAGAGCACGGCCTTCATCATTCTCTCCCCAAAATCTGCCACCCCGGCTACCGCCAGGCGCTTATGAAATCGACGGCACCATAGCGTTGTCGGCCCCGCTGTCCACCGCGAGGACACCACGTGCCGCGACAATTGCATCGCCGAGCAGCCGGAATTCGGCGGCGCGGGGGCTGCCGCTGCGCCACGCCAGCGCCACGGTGCGCGATGCGCCGCCGGCCAGCGGCCGAGCGATGAGGCCGGTGCCGTCGATGATGCCCGCCGCCAGCGCCAGTTCGGGCAACAAGGTCTGGCCCAGCCGCCCGGCGACCATCTGCACCAGCGTCACCAGCGAAGTGCCACGATTGGCGGCATCGGCGCGCAGTTCGGGTCTTCCGCATACCGCAAGGGCCTGGTCCTTCAGGCAATGACCATCCTCGAGCAGCAACAGGTGCGAATCATCAATCGACGAAGGGCTGACCTGCGGCGGCGGATCGATCATGTCGCCCGGATGAAAGACCAGGTGGAAGGGATCATCGAACAGCGGCATCGCTTCCACCGTGCCGCAATCCCACGGCAGCGCCAGCAGCACGCAGTCGATCGTGCCGCGTGCCAGCGCCTCGCAGGCCGGGCCACTCATGTCCTCGCGCAGGAAAAGCTTCAAGTCGGGGAAGCGTGCACGAATCGCCGGCAGCACCTGCGGCAGTAGATAGGGCGCGACGGTCGGGATCACCCCCAGCCGCAAGGCGCCGGCCAGCGGTTGCCCGGCATCGCGGGTCAGGCTGGCCAGCGCATCGGCCTCGCGAAGCACATCATAGGCCTTGGCAACGACGCGCTCCCCCATGGGTGAAAAACGCACGACGCGGCGGTTGCGCTCGACCAACTGCACCCCGAGCAATGTTTCCAGCTCGCGCAGCCCGGCCGACAAAGTCGACTGCGTAACGAAGCAGGAAGCAGCAGCATGGCCGAAATGGCCATGGATATGCAGCGCGGTCAGATACTGCAGCTGTTTCAGCGTGGGCAGGAATGTCATCGATAAAACCGATTACAAGCGACAAGATTATCGATTGGATTTCTATCTTAGGCAACGGCATTGAGCAATCGCGAACTCCGCACCGACACATTGCACATATTCAAAGGATAGCATCATGGCTCTTACCGTTGGCGACACAGTCCCCTCGTTCAACCTCCCCGTCCAGCAAGGCGTTGCTGCCCTGCCCGGCGGCGAAACGCTCGACATCACAACGGCCTATCCCGGCAAGTGGAAGATCCTGTTCTACTGGCCCAAGGATTTCACCTTCGTCTGCCCGACCGAAATCATCGGCTATGGCGACCTGAAGGGTGACTTTGCAGATCGTGACGCCGTGCTGATCGGCGCATCGACCGACACCGATTTCGTCCACTTCGCCTGGCGCAAGTCGGACGAGCGCCTCGCCGCCTGCGATTTCCCCTGGCTGGCCGACAACAGCAAGCATCTCGCCGATGCGCTGGGCATCATCGTCAAGGAAGCCGGCGTCGCGCTGCGTGCCACCTTCATCATCGATCCGCAGAACGTCATCCAGCACGTGACGGTCAACGGCCTCAACGTCGGCCGCAACCCGGCGGAAACGCTGCGCATTCTCGACGCGCTGCAGACCGACGAGTTGTGCCCGTGCAACTGGTCGGAAGGCCAGGACACGCTGAAGCCAGCCGCCTGACGGCGCGCCGTCACAGGCCGGCCATAGGGGCGGCTGGCATCAAAGCCAGCCGAACCCGTCTGACGTCAGCGCGGGCTTTGCCCGCGCTATCCCCGGCCTTCGTCTCATCCCGCGGGCATGTGCTCGCGGGGAAAGGATTTCCAATGCTCTTTTCCGAACTCGCCAAGACCTTGCCCGATTATGCCAAGGACCAGCGGCTCAACGTCTCGAGCCTGCTTGCCGAGCAATTGCTCACCGACCAGCAGAAGTGGGGCACCCTTGTCGCTGTCGCCCATGCCTGTGGCTACAAGCCAGTAATCGAGGCAATCGAGGCGGAAGCCGCTGACAAATTGACGCCCGAAGCGCTGAATGCCGCCAAGGCAGCCGCGTCGGTGATGGCGATGAACAACATCTATTATCGCTTCACCCACATGGCTTCGCGTCCCGACTACAAGACGATGCCAGCCAAGCTGCGCATGAACGTCATCGGCGCGCCCGGCATCGACAAAGCTGATTTCGAACTGTTCAGCTTGGCAGTTTCGGCCATCAACGGTTGCGGCATGTGCATCGATTCGCACGACAAGGTGCTCGCCCAGCATGGTGTGTCCGCCGACAAGATTCAGGCCAGCGTCCGCATCGCTGCGGTTGTCCATGCCGTAGCGCGCACCCTGCAGGCAATCTGACCGACCCGGGCGGCGGGTTACGCTGGGATCCGCCCCGCGGCGGGTGGCGCTGCCGCCCAAAACGCGCTATCCTGACAGTGGGAGCTGCGTTCAACTGCGGCCGGAGAGTGTCATGGCGCTTATCGCCTATCTCGATTCGATCAAGTCGCGCGATCCGGCCCCCCGGTCACGTTGGGAAGTCCTCACCTATCCCGGCGTTCTGGCGCTTGGCCTGCACCGCATCGCCCATGCCCTGTTCAATGCCCGGCTTTTCCTTGTCGCACGTATCGTCAACCATCTCGCGCGCGCACTGACCGCGATCGATATCCATCCTGGCGCCCGCATAGGCCGCAATTTCTTTATCGATCACGGCTTTGTCGTCATTGGCGAAACCGCGATCATCGGTGACGATGTGACGATCTACCAGTGCGTGACGCTGGGCGGCACCGATCCGGCGGGCGGCGTCCCCGGCAAGCGCCACCCGACCCTGGAAGACGGCGTCATCATCGGCTCGGGAGCCCAGGTTCTGGGACCGATAACCGTCGGCAAGCGCGCCCGGGTCGGCGCCAATGCCGTCGTCACTCGCGATGTGCCCGAAGGTGCCACCATGATCGGCATCCCGGCCAAACCGGTGCCGGTTGATGCCGGGGATTATGCCAAGCCGTTCCTGCCCTATGGCACACCGTGCAGCCAGAAATTCGATCCCGAAACGCAAAAGCTGGAACTGCTGCGCTGCGAAGTCGAGGCCCTGCGCGCGCGGCTCGATGCGCTTACCGACGAAGAGCAGCGCCGTCGCGCCAAGGGTTGAACCACAACTTGACCAGCGTCACATCCCTGTCGGCGCGGCCTGCCCAGGTCGCCTTCAATCGGCTTGAACTCGATCGCATCCTGTCGCTGTATGGCCGCATGGTCGCCGCCGGCCATTGGCGCGACTATGCCATCGACATGGGGACGAAGACCGCCAGCTTCTCGGCGTTTCGCCGTGCCGCAGAAAACCCCGAAATCCGCATCGTCAAGGATCCGGCGCTGCGGCTCAAACAGGGCGAATGGGCATTGTACGGCGAGGGCGGCGTCGTGCTGAAACGCGGGCATGAACTGGCCAATGTGCTCGCGCTGGTCGAACGCCGGCTGGTCAAGCTGGTCGAAGCTTAAGCTTCAGGCCGTAGCCACGGGCAGCCGCGCCCGCAGCCCCGCCGGCAGCAGGTTGAGCACCGCGCCGCGCACCGGGCGCCAGGCGGCCGACAGCAGCACCAGAAACAGCCCGATCACCAGCGCCGTGGCCCCAAAGCCGGCCGACACATCGTCGCCGCGCCCGATCAGCGCGTTGATCGCATAGATCACATAGCCGAGCGCCGAAACCAGCAGCGCACGCCGGTCGATGGCAAGCGCCAGCACTGTGAGCACGAGATAAAGCATTACTGCTGCAAGCGCGGCCCCAGGGCCGGTCGCGCCTGAGCTGAGGCCGGTGGCAGCAAAGACCGGGTGGATGATCATCGGCGCCGCCAGCAAGTGCAGCCAAAAGGCAACATCGGTCCGCCGCGTCACCCGGGCCAGGTCGCGACTGTCGAACCACATCGCCAGCGCAAAAATGGTGAAGCCGCACAGCGCCACGACCAGTTCGAAGCCGGCGGCGCTGCCGAGCGTCGAGGCCATCTCGCTGCCCACCAGCAAGGCAATCAGCAACGACGCTGCGGCTGCCCCTACAGCGATCGTGATCGGCACGGCAAACCGCCACCAATGTGCTGCCGCCGCGATCGCCGCCAAGGCGCCGCCAAGCAGGAAGCCCGTGATATTGGCATTCGGGTTGCCAACCGAAAAACCGGTCAGCGCGTTCAAGCCGGTTTCGCCGCCCAGGCCAATCTGCAGCCTCAGGCCGAAACCGAACATGGCACCGACGAAAGCAAGCAGCAGCACGATGCTGGGCAGCGCCATGCGTCGCTTGCGGGTGAAATATTCGGCCAGTCCCCAGCTTGCCGCAGCGACCGCGACAGCCCCCAGACCGCCCGCCAGACTGCCCAGTGCAAACAGTACGAGCCCGATAGCAATGCTGACGAAGATGTCGTTGAAACCGGTCAGCAGCCGGAACTGTTCCTCGTCAGGCCCCGCCATGCCGCGGTGCAGATCACGCGTAAACACCACCAGCCGCTCGCGGGTAGCGGCATCAAGGATACCGGCCGCGACGGCAGCGTCGAGATCGCGCTCCTCGATCAACCGCGCCCGCCGAGCGCCATGGCCCCTTGTGCGCCGCCGGTATCAGGTACGACTTCACCAGTCCGATCGCTGATTTCGGCAAAACGTGCCGCGACGGTTTCCGCCGTCATTTCCTCGGCGGACACATGAATGCCACGCGTCAAGGTCACATAGGCGCGTTCGAAACCACCACCACCGGCGTTGATGATGGCGTTGGTCGGCGCATCTTCGCTGACCAGATAAACGGCTGCAGGCACCACTGTTTCCGGACCCATCTTGGCAAGCATTTCGGCCGGAATCACATCCTCGGTCATCCGGGTCGCTGCCAGCGGCGCGATGGTATTGCACTTGACGTTGTACTTGGCGCCTTCAAGCACCAGCGTCTTCATCAGCCCGACGAGGCCAAGTTTGGCCGCACCATAATTGGCCTGACCAAAATTGCCGTAAAGCCCGGTCGAAGAAGTCGTCATCAGGATGCGGCCATAGGCCTGTTCGCGCATGATTTCCCACACCGCCTTGGTGCAGTTGACGCTGCCCATCAGATGCACATCGAGCACCTGGCGGAAATCATCATGGCTCATCTTCACAAAAGTCTTGTCGCGCAGGATGCCGGCGTTGTTGATGAGGATGTCGATCCGGCCCCAGCGCTCCTTGACGACGGCGACCATCTTGCCGACCGCAGCGGCATCGGTGACGCTGGCGCCATTGGCCATGGCTTCGCCACCCAAGGCGGTGATTTCATCGACCACGAGTTGTGCCGCCGACAGCGAACTGCCCGAACCGTCGCGCGCGCCGCCGAGGTCATTAACCACGACTTTGGCACCCCGCCGGGCCAGATCAAGCGCATAAGCGCGGCCAAGGCCACCACCGGCCCCGGTAACGATGGCGACACGATCATCAAAACGCAAAGTCATTGCAAACAGTCCCACTGGTTGAGCGCAAGCCTCTACCCGGTGTCGGCCGCTTCGCAAAGAGTGCGAATCGGTGGCCGTGTCAGACTGGCAGCCGCAAACTGGCAGCGTCAGGCCGGCAGCGGCGCCGCGTCGAGCGCATAGCCTGCCGAACGCACCGTGCGGATGACATCGGGCAGTTCCGTGCCATTATCGGCGGCGTTCACCGCCTTGCGCAGCCGACGAATATGCACATCTACGGTGCGCTGCTCGACATAAACATCACGGCCCCACACGGCATCGAGCAATTGTTCGCGGCTGAACACACGGCCTGGATGTTCGAGGAAGTGCCGCAACAAACGGAACTCGGTCGGGCCGAGCGAGACGGTGCTGCCATCGCGCGTTACCTTGTGCGCCGATGTGTCCATGCTGATGCCGGCGTAATCGAGATTGCCGCCCGACAGCGCAGGGCGCAGCCGGCGCAGCACGGCGCGCACACGGGCAACGAGTTCGCGCGGGCTGAACGGCTTGGTGACATAATCATCGGCACCGGTTTCAAGCCCGCGAATGCGATCAGCCTCCTCGGCCCGCGCCGTCAGCATGACAATCGGCAGATTGGCGGTCAGCGGCGCCCGGCGCAGGCGGCGGCAGACTTCGATCCCCGACAGGTTGGCGATCATCCAGTCGAGAATGACAAGGTCGGGCTTGTCCTCCTGAGCGAGCACCAGCGCTTCCTCGCCATCATCGGTGCGGATGACATCAAATCCTTCTTTTTCAAGGTTGTAGCTTATCAGCTCAACCAGGCTGGCATCGTCTTCAACAAGCAGAATCTTGGGTCGCATCGGGGAATCTCCGGTAGCAGACGGGGTCAGGTGCGGTTCGAAAAGGTCGAGGTGTCGTCGGTCTTGGGGCGATCGACGATATGGTCTCCGGTAACGGCAAAATGGACCATTTCGCCGACCGAAGTGGCATGGTCGCCAATGCGTTCGAGGTTCTTGGCGACGAACAGCAGATGGGTCGATGGCGTGATGTACTGCGGATTCTCCATCATGAAGGTGAGCAGCGAACGGAACAGGCTGTTGTAGAAATCATCGACGCGGCGATCGCGCTCGGTCACCGCGCGGGCCAGTACAGCATCGCGGTCGACAAAGGCATCGAGCACGTCCTTGATCATCGCGATGACGGCGCGCGCCATCTCGGGCACGATGATCACCGGCTCGATCGGCGGCGCCTGCGCAAGTACCGACGCGCGCTTGGCAATATTCTTGGCATAATCGCCGATGCGCTCGAGCACGCCGGCAATCTTCATTGCTGCCACGATCTCGCGCAGGTCGCCCGCCAGCGGCGCGCGCAGGGCGATGATGCGCACCGCCAGCGCCTCGGCTTCGGCCTCCAGCGCATCGATGCGCTTGTCATCCTCCACCACTTGCCGCGCCGCATCGACATTGCGCGTCACCAGCGCATCGACGGCAGCACCGATCTGGACTTCGCACAGCCCGCCCATCCGCGAGATGATGGTGCGCAGTTGTGCAATATCCTCGTCGAAGGATTTGACGGTATGAGCGGTGTTGTCAGCCATCTGGAACGTCCCTGTCAGCCGTAGCGGCCGGTGATGTAATCCTTGGTCCGCGCCTGGACGGGATTGGTGAACAGCGTGGAGGTTTCGCCATATTCGATCATGGCGCCCATGTGGAAAAACGCCGTGCGCTGGCTGACACGGGCTGCCTGCTGCATGTTGTGCGTGACGATGACGATGGCATAGCGACCGCGCAGATCATCGATCAGTTCCTCGATCTTGGCGGTAGCGACGGGATCGAGCGCCGAACACGGCTCGTCCATCAGGATGACTTCGGGATCGACGGCAATCGCGCGGGCAATGCACAGTCGTTGCTGCTGCCCGCCCGACAACGTCGTACCGCTATCGGCCAGCCGGTCGCGCACCTCGTCCCACAGGCCGGCCCGGCGCAGCGCGTCTTCCACCAACCGGTCCATTTCGGCACGCCCCGAGGCGAGGCCATGGATGCGGGGGCCATAAGCGACATTTTCATAGATGGATTTCGGAAAGGGATTGGGCTTTTGAAACACCATCCCGACTCGAGCGCGAAGCTGCACGACATCCATGTCGGCGGCGTGAATATCGCGGCCATCGAGCCGTATCTCGCCGGTGACCCGGGCATTCTCGATCGTGTCGTTCATGCGGTTGAAACAGCGCAGGAAGGTGGATTTCCCGCACCCGGAAGGGCCGATCAATGCCGTGACATGTTCGCGCGAAATGTCGATCGAAACATTTTTGATCGCCTGTTTCGCACCGTAAAAGACGTTGAGATTGCGGGCGGACAGCTTGGGACAGGGTTCGGTCATGCGCGGTTCTCAAAGCGGTTGCGCAAATAGATTGCGACGCTGCTCATCAGCAGCAGGATGACCAGCAGTACCATGATCGCCGCCGACGTCTTTTCGACAAAGCCACGCTGCGCATCATCGGACCACAGGAAGATCTGCACCGGGAGCACCGTCGCCGATGAGGTCAACCCCTTCGGCGCATCGGCGACAAAGGCCCGCATACCGATGAGCAGCAGCGGTGCGGTTTCACCCAAGGCGCGCGCCATGCCGATGATCGTGCCCGTCATGATCCCGGGCAGCGCCAGCGGCAGGACATGGTGCACCACGACCTGGAACGGCGAGGCCCCGATACCCAGCGCGGCATCACGCACCGATCCCGGCACGGCGCGAATGGCGGCTCTCGCGGTGATGACGATGACCGGCAGGGTCATCAACGCCAGCGTCAACCCGCCGACAATGGGTGCCGAGCGCGGCATGTTGAAGAAATTGAGGAAAACCGCGAGCCCGAGCAATCCGAAGATGATCGAGGGCACCGCGGCCAGGTTGCTGATCGACACTTCGACGAAATCGGTCCAGCGGCTGCGCCCGGCGAACTCCTCCAGCCAGACCGCCGCGAGCACACCGACCGGAAAAGCCGCGCCGATGGTGACCAGCAAAGTCAGCAGCGAACCCAGCGCCGCTCCCCAGATGCCGGCGAGTTCAGGGTCGGTGGAATTGGCGGCTGAGACGAAAATCTCGTTGAAATCAGTACGGATCAGACCACGCGCCTCCAGATAGTGATAATCGGCGATATCTTCATTGCTGACCCCGCGCGTCACTTCGGCTTCATTTTCGTCGAACTTACCTTTGGCAAGCAGATCGATGTTGCTGCGTACCGGCACCCACAAGGTGCGCGTCTGGCCGAGCACCCCCCGATCGGCGAGCACTGCGGCACGCAGATCGAGCCAGGCACCTTCCGACACGACATCGGCAGCCGGGCCCAGTTGCGCCGCAGCACTGCGCTGCATGAGCGCATTGAAATCGGCGCGGCGGATTGCCTCCACCCCGCCAGGCCCCCGCGCCACCGCCGGGTCGATACCCAGCGCCTGCGCATCGAAAACTACCGACACCGCCACTTCGCTATGCCGGAAACCGCTCCAACCGGTGCGCACGATCGTGAACAAGAGGAAGGCGAGGAACAACCCGGCGAGGCACAGCGCCCCCAGCCCCGCCAGCCGGAACAACCGTTCGCGGCGATAACGCACGGCGACCCGCGCCTGCATCGCGGGCGCAGTCCAGTTGGTCGGGGCGCGACGCGGGGCGCTGGTCGCCGTCATTCATAGGCCTCGCGATAGTTGCGGACCACCGACAGCGCATAAATGTTGAGCAGCAGGGTGATGATGAACAGCACCAGCCCCAGCGCAAAAGCCGACAAGGTCTTGGCGCTGTCGAACTCCTGATCACCGGTCAGCAACGCGACGATCTGGGCGCTGACGGTCGTCACGCTGTCGAACGGGTTGATCGTCAGCTTTGCCGCCAGCCCTGCCGCCATCACGACGATCATGGTTTCGCCGATAGCGCGACTGACGGCGAGCAGCACGCCACCGGTGATGCCCGGCAGCGCCGCCGGCACAAGCACGCGCGTGACGGTTTCGGCGCGTGTTGCACCCATCGCATAGCTGCCGTCGCGCATCTCGGCGGGTACCGCCATCAGTGCGTCATCGGTCATCGACGAAACGAAGGGGATGATCATGATCCCCATCACCAGCCCAGCGGCCAGCGCGCTTTCACCCGAGGCGTTGCTGATGCCGAGCCAAACGCCGAAATCGCGCACCGCCGGGGCCACTATCAGCGCGGCGAAAAAACCATAGACGACCGTCGGCACCCCGGCGAGCAGTTCAAGCATCGGCTTGAGCACACGCCGCACCCGGGCATCGGCATATTGCGTCAGGTATATCGCCGCCATCAGCCCTAGCGGCACCGCGACGATCATCGCGATGATCGCGCCGATAAAGATCGTGCCCCAGAACAACGGCACCGCGCCGAACGCGCCAGATGATCCGATCTGGTCGCTGCGGATCGCGGTTTGCGGCGACCAGTGCGTACCGAACAAGAATTCCGCAGCCGGGACGATCTGGAAGAACCGCCACGATTCGAACAGCAACGACAGCACGATGCCAAAGGTCGTCAAGATCGCCACAGTCGATGCCAGGATCAACAGCCATCGCAACAGCTTTTCGACATGGGAGCGCGCCCGAAAATCCGGGCGCAAACGCGAAAAGGCCCAAATGCCGCCAACCGCCAGCAGCGTCATGGCGACAACGCCTGCCGCCAGGTCGAAAGCCTCGCTGGTGGCACGATACAGCGGCACAACGGCGGTTGCCGCCGGGTTGAACGCCGCTTCCAGCGCATTGTTCGCCAGCCCGCGAACATCGTTCATGAAAGCGCCGCGATCGATCTCGCTGACTGGCCTGAAATCCACCGGTACTGCGGCGATGACACGATCGGCAACCAAGCGCTCTTCGACAATCGCCCAGCCGGCCAGCACCAGCACAGCCGGTAGCAGCGCCGTCAGCGCGACATATAATCCATGATAGACTGGCAGTGAATGCACCGTACCGATACGAATCGTCAGGCCGCGGCGCATTGCCAGGCCGCGCTGCCGTCCGATCCAGTAGCCGAGCAGCGCCAGCGCCAGCACGGCGAGCAGGATAGGGAACAAGCCGGTCACAACGTCGCCGGATCAAGCGGGATAAGGTTGATGGCTATCGCCGCATTGTCGGCCCGCACGGCATCGGGAGACGCCACCAGCCCACGCCGAGTGAGGTAGCCCCGCCGGCCCCAAGTTGAATCCTTGCTATATTCGCCCAGGAATTCGCGCAAGCCGCGCACCGCCCGAACGTGCTGCGCCTTGACATAAAGGAACAGCGGTCGCGACGCCGGATAGCGAAAAGACGCGATATTCTCATAGGTCGCTTCGACGCCGCCGAGCGGCACATCCTTCAGGCGATCAAGATTTTCCTCGAGGAAGGAATAGCCGAAGATGCCGATGGCGCGCGGATTCGCAGCAATTTTCTGGACGATGAGATTGTCATTCTCACCACCTTCGATGAACGGGCCGTCCTCGCGCAGCCTGTTGCAGATCGTCTTGAAACGGGCTTCGTCACGCAGCTTCAGCGCCCGCATCGCCGGGTCGGTCTCGCAGCCCTTGCTCAGGTAAAGTTCGTTGAAACTGTCGCGCGTCCCCGATGTCGGCGGCGGGCCGATGACGAGAATGGGCGTCGGCGGCAGCGCCGAATTGACATCAGCCCAGGTGCGCGCCCGGTTCGGCCCGTGTCCAAAGGGGTCGGCCGCCAGCGCACGGTAAATGTCGCGCTCGGTGACGCCGGGGAAATTGCCCTGGCGCGACTGGGCGACGACAAGGCCGTCCAGCCCGATCTGCACTTCGATGATGCCCGCAACGCCGTGCCGGGCGCAATCGGCAACCTCGCTCGCCTTGATGCGCCGCGAGGCGTTCGCGATATCGGGATATTGCTGGCCAACGCCGGCACAAAACAGCTTGATACCACCCCCGGTACCGGTGGCTTCGACAATCGGCGCATCAAATTGCGGCCAAGTGCGCTTGAATTGTTCGGCAACTGCGGCAGTGAACGGATAGACTGTCGAGGAGCCGACGATGCGGACTTGGGTCCGGCTGTCACCGCTGCACGCCGCCAGCAGGACAAATGTCGCAAGCACGCCAAGGCGGCGCGCGCCGGACAACAACCAGGCTGAATCAAGGCTCATCGGCGGGAACACCATTTCTTCCGGTACCGTCAACCGATGCGTATTTTATGACAATTTCGCTACATTTTTGTGACAAAGGCCGAAATCGTTGTCATAATAAATATTATACTTGTAAAACAGATGCTTGTGGCAAAGTGAACGAGATGCTGCTGCCCTCGCCAAGGACGCTGGTAATTTCCAGCACGCCGCGATGGCGTTCGACGATATGCTTGACGATGGCGAGGCCCAGCCCGGTACCGCCCATCGTGCGCGAACGAACCGAATCGACGCGGTAGAAACGCTCGGTCAATCGCGGCAGATGCTCGGCGGCGATGCCCTCACCCTGGTCGCACACCGTCAACCGCACCATCGGATGGCCACCCGGCGGCGCCGGCTCGGCGACCGCCCTTACCGTGATCGGCGTACCACTCCGGCCATATTTAAGTGCGTTGGAGACGAGATTGTGCAGCACCTGCAGCAACTGGTCACGATCGCCGATCACCGGGGGCAAGGGTGCAGGTTCATCGATGATGAGCTGGCGCTGGTCACTTTCCAGCCGCATCGCCAGCGTCTTGCCGACATCGGCGATGACGGCACCGAGATCGAGCCGCATGACCGGACGGACATGCTTGTCGAGCTCGATCCGCGACAAGGACAACAGGTCATCAATCAGACGCGACATGCGCGCCGCCTCGCGCGCCATGATATCCAGAAAGCGCCGCCGCGCCGGTTCATCTTCGGCCGCCGGACCCTGCAACGTCTCGATGAAGCCCGATAATGTCGCCAGCGGCGTCCGCAGTTCATGGCTGGCGTTGGCAACGAAATCGACGCGCATGCGCTCGGTCAGCCGAGCTTGGGTGATGTCATCGAAAATGACCAGCACCCGGCCGTCACCGGCATCGACGCTGCGCATCCGCCAGGCGCTGTTGCCGACATTGCCGCTGCCCAGCCCGGCAATTTCACGCTCGACCGTCTGGCCGGTCTGGCGCGTTTCGGCCACCGCATCGAGCACGACGGGGTGGCGCAACGTCAACCGCAGGTCACTGCCGGCAATCCGATCGCCAAAAAGCCGTCGCGCGTCGGCATTGGCGGCAACGGCGATATCCCCCACGACAATCAGCGCCGGATCGGACAATACGTCGAGGCTGATCCGGTCAACCGGCGGCGGCAGCGGTGCGGCGGCCACTTCGGTTACCACCACTGGCAACGGAATTTCGGTCGCGGCAAGCCGGCGCCCGACGACAACGCCAACAACCAGCGCCGCAACGCCAATCAACATCAGCAGCGACAAAGACACCGTCATGCCGCCACTATCCGCCGCAGCGCCGGCAGCAGCGCATCGTAATGATCGATCACCAGGTCAGCACCCAGATCCGCCACCGGCCGGTCGGAAAAACCGAAGCTTACGGCGATCACCGGCACACCGGCATTGCGCGCCGTAGTCGTATCGGTAATCGAATCGCCGACGAAAACAGTCGATGCCGGGCTACCACCGGCGGCCGCAATGGCAGCGAACAGATGCCCCGGGTCAGGCTTTGGCACCCGCACCGAATCAAAGCCCAGATTGGCCGAAAAATACCCGTCCCAGCCCAGCGCCGACACCAGCGCCCGCGACAGACCCACCGGTTTGTTGGTGCAGATCGCCAGTCGCGACCCTGCCGCCGTCAGCGCTGTCAGCGCCGCCGCGACCCCCGGATAGGGTCGTGAGCGATCCGCGATATGATCAGCATAATAAGCGAGAAACGGCGCC